>JAFAZD010000319.1 GCA_019239955.1 Armatimonadota bacterium
ACGCCGAGGACAAAGGCGGCGGCGATGACGGCGGCGAGGGGCAGCCAATCCGGGAGCAGGTCAAAGTGGTCGCAGATGACGGCGATGAGGCTGATGGCGACCGCGATTAGCGTGCCGCGCGAGGCGTGGCGCACCCAGCGCGCCAGCCGGAGCCGCCGCGCGACGGCGGCCAGCGCGTCTTCCAGGGTGTGGGGCCTGCCGGTCGTCTGCGGATGTTGTTGCTGCACTGCCGCCATGATGTTCGCTCCCCTGTTTCGCGCCTGCCGTTATTATACGCGATTTGACCCGGATTGTGTTCGGCGCCTTCATCGGAGATGGAATCGGGAGAAGATGTCAGCGAATTCACCGCCGCTCTGTCGCCTCCTGTCGGTTGCTTTTTTGGCGGCGGCGGGTATATGCCAGTCATGGAACATACCCTATCAGGAAAAGTCGTGATCATCACCGGAGCCAGTTCCGGCATCGGCCGGGCGACGGCACGCGCCCTGGGGCGGCTGGGCTGCCGGCTGACCCTGGCGGCGCGCTCGGCGGACAAACTGCAAGCGCTGGCCGAGGAGATCGGCCCGGTGGCGCTGGCCGTGCCGACCGACGTGACCGTGGGCGATCAAGTGACGCAGATGGTCGCGCAGACGGTGGAGAAGTTTGGTCGAGTGGACGTGCTGTTCGCCAACGCCGGCATCTATTTTCCGGGCAAAATGGCGGAGCAGGACCCCGACGAGTGGGCGAAACTGATGGACATCAACGTGAACGGCGTACTGCGCTGCGTCCATGCCGTGCTGCCCCACATGACGGCGCAGGGGTCCGGGGACATCCTCATCACCACCTCCATCTCCGGCAACATTGACCTGCACGGGGAGCCGGTCTACAGCGCGTCCAAGCACGCCGTCCAGAGCCTGACGCACACCCTGCGCCGCCAGGCCGCCCCGCACGGCATCCGCGTCGGCTCAATCGCGCCGGGCGTCGTGGCGAACGAGATCTGGGGTGTGACCGACCCGGCGAAGGTGGACGAGTACGTGCAAAATCGCACCGGCATCCGCTCCGAGGACGTGGCCGAGGCGGTCATCTTCATGCTCTCCCAGCCGCCCCACGTCACCATCCGCGACCTGGTCATCCTGCCGCAGAACCAGGACATTTGAACCCTCCTCACCGGCAAGGCAACAAGACCGATGCGGTATAAAGTCAACGTCACGTTTCAAGGCACGGCCACCCTTGTGATCGAGGCCGACAGCCCGGAAGCGGCCCGGCTGGCGGCCAAGGAGATCACCGTCGCCGACCTGGCCCGCGCCGGTCAGGCGGACATCCTCTCCTTCCAGGTCGCCGCCCGTGAGATCACGCCTGCCGCCTCCCTCGCGGGCGAGCACGCGGACGCGCCGGAGGAGGATGCGCCGCGCAAGCCGCGCCCGTCCGGCTGGTACCGTCCGCTGTAGGCCATGCGTCTTTCGTTTGAGGAGCCGACGGGTGTGTGGGTGCGGGGGGCGGACGGCGAGGCGGCGGCGCTGACGTTCCCGTCGTTCGTCGCCGCCGTGGAAGATGGCGCGGTCTTGCCGGACGACCGGGTTTGGTCGCGCATCGTGACCGATGGGCGGTGGGTGCGCGCCGGGGACATGCGCCTGTTCCAGATGCTGGCAGCCGAGCGCCAGGTCGCTCAAGCGCTCAACGCGCAAGTCTGGCCCCCGCCGCCCCGCGCATGACTCCGCCTTTTGCGGCGTGGGCAAGGACGGAGCCGCATCGCTGCAGGATTAGCCGGCCCCGCCGGTGGTGATAATAGGACATCACGCGTAACGGGAGCGGAACATCATGGACTATGGGAACCTCGGAAAGACAGGGCTGAAGGTGTCGCGCATCTGCCTGGGATGCATGAGCTACGGCGTGCCCGAGCGCGGCGGCCATCCCTGGTCGCTGGACGAGGAGCGCAGTCGGCCCTTCCTCCAGGGCGCGCTGGAGGTGGGCATCAACTTCTTCGACACGGCCAACGTCTACTCCGACGGCACCAGCGAGGAGATCGTGGGGCGCGCCCTGCGGGACTTCGCCCGGCGTGAGGAGGTCGTCATCGCCACCAAGGTCCACGGGCGAATGCGCCCCGACCCCAACGGCGCGGGCCTGTCGCGCAAGGCCATCCTGGCGGAGATTGACGCCAGCCTGCGCCGCCTCGGCACGGACTACGTGGACCTGTACCAGACCCACCGCTGGGACTCGCAGACCCCGATTGACGAGACCCTGGAGGCCCTCAACGACGTGGTGCGGGCGGGCAAGGCGCGCTACATTGGGGCGTCGTCCATGTACGCCTGGCAGTTCCAGAAGGCCCTGGACCTGTCCGAACGGCACGGCTGGGCGCGCTTCGTCTCCATGCAGAACCATTATAATCTGCTGTACCGGGAGGAGGAGCGGGAGATGATGGGCCTGTGCCGGGCGGAGGGCGTTGGCGTGATCCCGTGGAGTCCACTGGCGCGGGGCCGCCTGGCGCGCCCCTGGGAGGAAGCGACCGGCACGGAGCGCGCC
>JAFAZD010000349.1 GCA_019239955.1 Armatimonadota bacterium
GCCGCTGCTGGAGGAAAAGCAAGACACGCCGCTGTCGGTCTACTGCTGCGGGCCGACCCCGATGATGCGGGCCGTCGCGGAACTCTGCCTCAGCCACAACGTCCCGTGCCAGTTATCTGTCGAAGTGGGGATGCCCTGCGGCCTCGGCGTCTGCATGGCCTGCGTCATTGACCTCGCCGACGGTCGGCGCGTCCGCTGCTGCACCGATGGCCCCGTCTTCCGCGCCGAGGAGGTGACGTGGTGAACACGCAAGTTCAGGTCGGGAAACTGACCCTGCGCAACCCCGTCGTCACCGGCTCCGGGACGTTCGGCTTCGGCAGCGAGATGGCGCAGGTCGTGGACCTGAACGCCGTCGGGGCCGTCGTCGTCAAGAGCACCAGCCGCGAGCCGAGGCTGGGCAACCCGACGCCGCGCATCGTGGAGACGCCGGCCGGCATCCTGAACGCCATCGGCCTGCAAAACGGCGGCGTGGACAACTTCATCGAGGAAAAATTGCCCTTTCTGAGACAGTTTGATGTCCCCGTCATTGTCAACCTAGTCGGCTACGGGGTGGAGGATTACGTGTATCTCGCCGAGCGGCTGACGGCGGCGGGCGGGGTGCATGGCCTGGAGATCAACATCTCCTGCCCCAACGTCAAGCACGGCTGCGATTTCGCCGTTGACCCCCGGCTGACGCGGGAGCTCATCAGTGCCGTCCGCAGCGCGACCGACCTGACCCTGATCACCAAGCTCTCGCCCAACGTCACCGACATCCGGCCCATTGCGGAGGCCGCGATTGAGGCCGGCTCGGACGCCCTCTCGCTCATCAACACCCTGCTGGGAACGGCCATTGACATCCGCAAGCGCAAGTTCCGCCTCGCCAACATCACCGGCGGCCTGAGCGGCCCCGCCGTCAAGCCCGTCGCGCTGCGCCTGGTGTGGCAGGTCCATCAGGCCCTCCCGCACGTCCCCCTGATCGGCATGGGCGGCATCATGAGCGCCAACGACGCCATTGAGTTCCTGCTGGCCGGCGCCACCGCCGTCGCCGTCGGCACCGCCACCTTCGTCAACCCCACCAGCGTGACGGACGTGGCCCAGGGAATTGAACAGTACCTGAAAGACAACGGCATCGCCGACGTGAACGAGCTGGTGGGGGCGGTGCAGGCGTAAGACCTTGCCGGTAGGCCCGTCAGGAGTGCCGGGCGAGCCGGAGGGGGTTCCTGTCTTCGCATGAGTCCCGATGCCATCATCGCGGAGGCGATTGCCCTGATTGCCGCCGTGCCCGGCTACGCCGCGACCGCCAACGACCTGCGGTGCGCCCGCATCCGTGTCAACCCGTGCCTGTCCGACCGGGCGCAGACGAGCCTGCGCGGCGTCATCACGCTCGGCCCGGAGCCGTTCGCTGGGACCCTGGAGGTCGCTGGGGTGGGGGTGGCGGGCACGCTGGTTCACGAGCACTGGCACACGCGCCAGAACCCGTTTTTGAAAACCTGGTCCTTCTGGGCCGGCGTCTTCACCCGGACGCACCCGATGCGCCGCTACGAGCGGCCCGCCTATGAACGTCAGGCCGCCTTCCTGTGCGCCCTCACCGACGCGCGCCCGGAGTTGCGCCCCCTCGCCCTGCGGGAACGGGACGCGGCGCTGGCCTCCTTCGCTGCGCTTTACGGCGGTGTTCAGCCCAGCGAGTAGCGCGACAGCAGGGCGTCAATCAGCAGCCCGGCCCAGGCCTCCCGCTCCTCGGAGTCCAGGAACTCAAAGCGCAGGCCGGACGTTTCGGCGTGGCTATCGTGCCACATCACGTCGGCCAGCGCCAGCACTGACCCCTCGCGGCCCGCCTTCAGCCGTGCCGGCGTCGGCCCGTTCGCCCACTCCGGCAGGTCCTTGACGCGCCCGCCGCCGACTCCCAGGTCCACGCAGTCGGCCGCATGCCAGCGGATGCCGTCGTGCAGCTCCAGCGTCACCCCGTCCGGCGTCGGCCAGCGCCGGAAGTCGCGCCGCCCGCCGCCTCCTCCCGTCAGCCGCCGCGCCCCAGCCGGCTCGGCCATCCGCAACCGTTCCAAGAGGGCCATCGCCTCATCCTGCCGTTCCAATATCGTCTCGACATCGGCCTCCAGGCCCGTCTCCTGTCCCGTCATTGCCCGCCTCCCGCAACAAAGTCGTCTTGCCGTCATTGTGCCATGTTTAATCTGGTTTTTGAGCATAGACATCGCGCCAGCGGCGGCAAAGGTCACGTGCCGCCTCCGGCCAGACGGGAAACTGGAACGTGAACCCTGCTTGCGGCAGGCGGCCCGGAACGACGCGGCGGCTCTTCAGGATCAATTCCGTCTCGGTTCTGAGAAAGAGTGCGCCGGCCTCCAGCATTCCGTGCGTCGCCGGGAGGCCGAACCGGATGCCCCAGGCGTTCCGCAGGGCACGCATGAACTCGGCGTTCGGCAGTGGGTTCGGCGCGGCCAAGTTGACCGCCCCGGCCATGTCGTCGCGCGCGATCAGCCAGGCAGCCGCCCGCACGAAGTCCCGGTCATGGATCCACGAGACGTACTGCCGCCCGTCCCCGGCGCGTCCGCCGAGGCCGTGCCGCACCAGGCCCAGCAGCGTGTCGAACGCGCTCCCTCGGCCGGGACTCATCACGATGGCCGAGCGCAGTTTGACCTTGCGCGTCTGCGGCGTCGCCGCCTCGTCCAGCGCGCACTCCCACGCCTGGGCGACATCAATACTGAAACGCCATGTGTCGGGCGCGCCTGGCTCCATGCCGCCCAGGATGCCCGATGCCTCATCGTTCGGCGCATCATACCGGTGTGCGTAAATGGTCGCCGTGCTCGCCTGGAGCCAGACCCGTGGCGGACTGGCGGCCCGCGCGATGGCTTCCCCCACGACGCGCACCGAGTTGACGCGCGACTCCAGAATCTCCCGGCGGTTGGCCGGCGTGTAGCGGCAGTTCACGCTGCGCCCGGCCAGATTGATGACGACATCCGTCCCCTCCAACTCCGCCGCCCAATTGCCCAGCGTCTGTGCATCCCAGCCGACCACGCGCCAGGGCGCGTCGCCTGGCCTGCGGCTGAGGACCACGACCTCGTGCCCGTCCTCATGAAACGGCCGCGCCAGAATTGTCCCCACCTGCCCGCTGCCGCCGGGGATGACGATCTTCATGATCTATCTTCCGTCCTTTTCTCACCAAATGAGAATTTGATGTGTTCCGTCTGCGAATCAATGCCGCGCCCGCAACGCGGTGGTATCCTTTCGGTGTATCCTTCCTGCAAACAGTCACGGCGGAGGAAAAACATGACCGACGACGGCCCGATCACTGCGTTCCGCGACCGGTACGAGTTCCTCTCCAATTACTTTCCATGCCCGGTCACCGTGGACGGAGAGACCTATTCGACCGCCGAGCACGCCTTCCAGGCGCTGAAGACGGACGACCCGGCGGAGCGCCGCCGCGTCCGCGAGGCGCCCGCCCCCTATGCCGCCAAGCGCCTGGGCAAGAAAGTCACGCTACGCGACGAGCGGGATGCCCGTCGCTTCGAGGTCATGGAGCGCGTCGTGCGCGAGAAATTCCGCGACCCGGCGTTGGCCGCCGCGCTCCTGTGGGTTCAGGACGCTGCCAGCCTAGGGGATGCTGCTCATTGCCATTCCTCCTCCGAATGTGGTAAACTGAACGTGTTCAACAGTATTATCATACCACGCTTCGCAGGTTTTTGAACACGTTCACAAAATCATTCGTGAGGATTTTTTATGGCCTCTACGCTCACCCCCAAAGCCCAGCAGACCCGCGAGCACATCCTGGAGACGGCCCTGGCGCTGTTCGCGTCCAAAGGCTACCAGGAGACGACCCTGCGCGACATCGCCGCCCAGGCCGACATCTCGCTCGGCCTGACCTACCGCTACTTCGCGCGCAAGGAGGAGCTGATCGTCGCCCTCTACGAGCGGCTGACGGCGCAGACGGAGGAGGCTGTCGCCCAGCTGCCGGCCCTCCCGCTGGCGGCGCGCTTCGGGCGGGCGCTGCGCGACTGTTTGGCGCGACTCGCCCCGCACCGGGACGCCCTCGGCGCGCTCTTCGGCGCCGGGCTGGACCCCAATTCGCCCGTCGCTGTGCTGGGGGAGGGGATCGGACCGATCCGGGCGCGCGTCTGGAGCACCTACCTCGCCGTCGCCAACGGCGCGAGCGACGCCCCCCGCCCCCGGCAGGCCCCGCACCTGGCGACCGTGTTTTACGCCCTGCACCTGACGGTCATCCTGTTCTGGCTCCAGGACCGCAGCCCCGGCCAGCGCCTCACCCATGAGCTGCTGGACTTCGGGCAGCAGATGCTGGGCCGCCTGCGCCCCGCGCTTGGCCTGCCGCCCGTCGCCCGCGCCCTGGCGCGTCTGGCCCGCATCCTCGGCCCCCTGTTCGGCCCCCCTGCCCCCAATCCTGGCGAGACCGCATAGGGGCTTGGCATGGCAAGCCCCTATCACACCCTGCAAAATGGCACAGGCGGAACCGATAACATCGTCAAGCAGAAGCCCAATCGCTGCGCAAGTTCCGCATCGCGCCCAGGTGTGTTTTATGATTTGTACTGAACGATTCATGCGTCCTCTGGTCATGGACCCTATCCCACACGCCGTCCATGAGTTCGGCGTGGAGGCCCGCAAGCCGGGCCGCGCCTGGGAAACCGCTTTCAATGGCCCGATCCAGACATGGACCGACGCCGACACCGGCCAGCCGATGTACGGTGTGACCGTGCGGCTGGCACGTCTGAAAGACTCCGAGACGCGCGAGCTGTATTCGACCAACCTGCTGTTCTACCTAACCCCGGAGCAGATGCGCGGGATGCATAACATCTACGACATGGCGCGTACGGTCCCATTTACGCGGATTCGTGGCCCGCTCACTCCGGTCCCGCACTGCCCGCACCGCGAGGGCAAGTTGTGGTACGACCCCAATCCCGAGGGCGTCATCATGGAGGACGTGCGGCAGGCGCCCGTGACCCTCCGGAGCGGCCGGCCCGGCTTCTTCGTCACCGGCCAGGGCTACCGGGGCAAGGTCATGCTGCCCGATGGCGAGTTCATCCATGATGTCGGAGTCTACGGCGGCTACCTGGACCCTTCCGAGCGCCCCGCACAGCTGGAGTTGACGCACCTCTTCGGCGGCATCGAATTCGGCGCGCGTCCCGACGGCTCCCAGGCCGATGCTTACCTGGCGGAACTGGGCGATGGAATCTGGGTCAAGGGCATCATCGGCAACACCGTGGACGAGGTGCATGTCGAGTCCTTCAAGAACTCCGTCCGCCTGCCCAATCCCAGGCCCGGCAGGACCCTGATCGGGGCGCGCTCCATGAGCGAGACCAAGCTGCTGTACTACTTCGGGAGCGAGGCCGCCGACGGCCTGAGCGGCTACGGGATGTGCGGCTTCATTGACGGCCTGCCGTCGGCCATCGGCGAGCGGGTCTGGGAGCGCGTGCATCGCGTCGGCCTGGGCAGTAACTTCGTCCCGTGCCCTGAACTGGGCGGCTGGCTCGGCATGATCCACGTCGTCCTGGAAAAGAACAACCCGGCCTACCCGGAGACGATGGACTCGCTCTACCCGGACATCGAGGAGCAGTACGAGGGCTGGATGACCCTGCTGCGCTTCGACGGCGCCGGCAAACCCGTCATTCACGCCTGCCTCCGCGCCCTCACCCCCGACGATGTCCCCATCTGCTACGAAGGGGCCGGCGAGCTGTTCGACAGCAAGCGCGTCGCCTTTCCCATCTCCCTCTACCGCACCGGCGACGCCCTGCACGTCGGCTACGGCTGGGGCGACCGCGCCCTGTTCCGCGCCGAGTTCGACTACTGCACCGTCGTGCGCCAGTTGAGACGGCACTCCGTCGCGCAATGAGAAAAGCCCGGCCAATGCTAGGCCGGGCTTTTGCGCAACTCAGTGAAAACTCCTCCTGTTTGTCACCCACCGGGCCGGACGCGCTCCGCCGCCGCCTCCTGGGACGCCGGATGCGGCGTCACCCACGCCATCGTCGGCAGCGAGGCCGCGCCCCGGAAGCAGCGGGCGGCGACGGCGTTCAGATAGGCATCGCTCGTGCCGTCTCGCGTGATGCCGCCGTAGCTGAACAGCACTGCCCCCTGCGCGCCGAGCGTTCGCGCCGCGGCGATCTTGGCGACCGTCGAGCGGACCGGGATGTGCCAGGAGCCGATGCCGGCGTAGGCGTAGCGGCCCGCCGCGCGGGCGCAGGCGACCGCGTCCGCGATCTGCGCCGCCACCTGCGGCGTGCTCGCCCCGTAGGCCATCGGCACGACCGCGTCCAGGTAGCCGCGCCCCAGCCAGGTCTTCCAGTCCTGCCCGCGCGAATTCAGCGCGTCCTTGCTGTCGGCGAAGACCGCCGCCGAGACGATCACCCAGGGCTTGATCGCCTTGATGTCCTGGGAGATCTCCCCGACCATCTCCGTCACCTGCCGACGCCGGAACTCCTGCCACTGGGCCGGATAGGCGTGGGGCCAGGCGAGACGGTCATGTGCCGCGCGCCGCGCCAGCGCCGCCCGTTCGCCGGGGCTGACCTGCGGCTCCCGCTCCGCCCGAAAGCGGGAGAGCGCCGACTCGGAGTAGTCGTAGCCGGCGTTGGGGTAGCGGACGTAGTCGAAATGGATGCCGTCCACGTCGTAGCGCCGGGCGACGTCCAGAAAGACATCATGGATGTGCCGGCGCGCGTCCAAATTGGCCGGCGTCAGGAACGCCCCCTCGCACTCAGGGCCGGACTTCAGGAGGTAGTGGTTATGGGCATCCCGCGCCAGCCAGCCGGGGTGCTGATTGACCACGTGCAGGGCGCTGGCGGGCCTGCGGCCCGCGCCCCAGACGTAGCAGGTGTTCATCCAGGCATGAATTTGCAGCCCGGCGGCGTGGCCCTGCCGCAGCGCCTCGGCCAGCGGGTCGAAACTGACCGGCTGCCCGGCCAACTCCTCCGCGCGCGGCTCCAGCGAGGACTGATAAAAGGCGTCCCCCCGCCCGCGCACCTGCACGAACAGCGCGTTGAACCCGTGCGACTTCGCCAACAGGACGACGTGGCGGATGCTGGCCGGCGAGGTGAGGCTGTCGCGCACGACCCAGAGGCCGCGCATCTCCTGAGCGGCGCTGGCGCCCGTGCGGGCCGGCGCGAGGAGGGTGGGGGTCTGCGCCCCGCCGGGCTGCGCCGGCAGCAACAGGCTCAACGCGGCGCACAGGGGCAGGTACTTTTGATAGGTTTTGGTCATAGCGTGAGTGTCGGGAGATTTGCGCGTTTACTCGAGGGGCTTCGGGTCAGGCGTGTCGCTGAAACAACGCCTCGAGCGGACGGAGGCGGTCGTCATGGCCCGTACCCCCCTCGCCCTCCTCGTCTTCCGGCTCGTCCAGCACGGCGAGGAAAGCCTCGACCACCCGGGGATCGAACTGGATGCGCGCGCAGGCCCGCAGCTCCTCCCGGGCGCGCGTTTCGGGATACGGCTCCTTGTAGCTGCGCCGCGTAATCATGGCGGAATAGGCGTCTACGACGGAGACGATCCGGGCCCCGATCGGGATGTCCTCACCCTGCAAGCCGTCGGGGTAGCCACTGCCGTCATACCACTCGTGGTGGTGCAGGACGACCTCCGCGACGGGATCCAGGACGGGCACATGGCGCAGCAGGTCCGCACCGACGCGGACATGGGAGCGCACCAGGGCGCGCTCCTCGGGCAGCAGGGGCCCCGGCTTGTTCAGTACGCCGTCGCTGACACCGATCTTGCCGATGTCGTGCAGCAGGGCCGCGTAGCTGACGATGCTGCGGTCATACTCCGACAGACCAAGGTGAAGCGCAATCCGGTCCGCGTAGCGCGAGACCATGTCGCTGTGGCCCTGAGTGTAGGGGTCCTTGACCTCCATCGCATCCGAGAGCACCCGCACCGTCGCCAGGTAAGCATCCTGTAGCTGACGCCGCAGCGTTTCGTTCTCCAGCGCCGCCGCCGCCTCGTCGCCGATGTGCAGCAGCGTCTGGACGTCGTCATCGTCGAACGTGCCGTCGCGCTTCTGGGCGACCAGAATGACTCCCCGGGCCTTCTTCATCAGAACCACCGGCGCGGCGACGCAGTTAGGGAATTCTTCGGAGGGCCGCCACGGCCCCGGCAGTCCCGCCAGATCGGTCGGGTGCCGGAACACGGACGTCTCCCCGGTTTCCAGCACCGGGTGGCAGAGCGCCAGTATCCGCTCGGACGGGGCCGCATCGGGATAGCCGTCCATCTCCACCGCCGCCCGCACCCGTAGCGCGCCCTGCGGCCCGTCCGCCGTCAGATACAGACCCCGCGACGCCTGCGTGATGGAGAGGCAGGCCTGCAATATCCACTGGTGAACATTGCCGCGCGCCACCGCGCGGTGCAGCTGCTGGAGGATGTGGGCGAGCCGGTCGCCGCGCTCCTGATGGGCCTGTGCCCTCTGCCGCTCCGCGGCCATCTGCCCCCGGCTCGTCTCCAGGGCGAGCGTGAGGCTACGGTTTCTTTCCTCCATGTCCGCCAGGCGGTCCCGGGCCTCCGCCAACTGTGCCGCCTGCCGCTCCCACTCCGTGCGCGCCTGCTGGAAATGCTGCTGGGCCTGGTTGAGATCGGCCGCCATCTGCTGCAGGTCGGGGGGGAGGGATTCGTCGGACATGGTGTATACGTTCTCTTTTAGGGCTTCTGTTGGAATAGAGCTTGCAGCGGAGTCAGTGCCGGCGCATCCCCGGAGGGGGCATCGGTGTGAGAGGCGGCGCGCTGTTGCTGGTCCGCCAGTTGCTGGGCCTTAATCAGGTTTTCGACCAGGGTATCTTCCATCTGGTGGAATCGCTCCAGCTCCGCCTCCAGACGCGCGATGGACTCATCGCGCTCCGCGATCTGTGCGGTCAGGAAATCTAGATAGAGCTCGATCTGTGTCAGCGCCAGCTTCACCTGGGCCGGATCCAGCCCGCCGGTGGAGACCCGACTGAAGGAAAGCGTCCGCAGGTACTTCCTGGCGCTCTCCGGCGACTCCCCCAGCGTGGCCCCCGTGACCGGCTCATCGGGAGACTGCTGATCGAGCCGCCGGAGCAGCATCAGCGCTTCCTGGTTCCCCGGCGCGTTCCGCAGGGTCATTAAGAGCGCGCGGCGGGCGTCCCCGCGCCGGCCCGCCGCGAGGTAGGCGTTTGCCAGGTTGATCGTTAAATCAACCGGGGGCATGGGCGGGGGGGCGATGCGAACCGCCTGTTGGAAGGCGATCGCGGCTTCCGCCGCCTTGCCCAGCGCATACAGCGCCGCGCCCAGAAATGTCAGCGTCTGGAATCGCACCCCCAGCGAGACCGTTCGCTCACGCTCGTCTGCGGCGGCGCCCAGCCGGTCCACCGCCTCGCGTATGCGGCCCTCCCGAAAGGCCTGAAACCCTAACTCCCAGTCCATCATAACCGGTGCGATCTCTTACTGCTTCTTACTGTTCTTACTGCGGCTCGGGCCTGCCCGTGGTGGGGGCGCTGCCGAGCCGACGTGTCGTCGCCTTGATGCGCTTGACCCGCGCCGCGTCCTGCGCCGCGCCGGACAGTGCGGCGATCTGCCCTTCCATATCTTCCGCAAGTTGTTCCTCACCGATTTTGCGCAGCTGCCGCGTCGCCGCGCCCAGTTTCTCCCGCGCCTTCTCCACGTCGCCCCGCTCCTGGGCGCGCTGCGCCTCACGCTCCATCCTGTAGACCGAGAAGCGGTCCACAAGGGCGCTCACGTCCTCGTCGGTGCGTGCCAGTCGCAGCGGGTCACTGCTGAACTCCGCCTCGATCATTATTTGCGTCTTTCCCCGATGCGTGCCCCCGGCCACCGCCCAGGTGAACTGCGCTTCCGCCATCGGATGCCGCCCTTGCGGCTGCGACGTGGGCGCGAGCTGCACCAGCACCGCCACCGGCGCGGCACCGGAGACGTCCCCGATTCGCGCCCGCATCCAGTCGTTCTCGGTGAAGACCTCCTCGAACAGCGTCATCGCCGGCCGGACCAGCGCGATGTCCTGAATCACCGTGCCCCCTAAGCCCCGCACGGCGATGTACATGTCCGTCACGGAGACCGTCTGCAGCGAGGTCATCTCCTCCGTCAGGCGCTGCGTGATCTGTTCACTGGTGGCGGCATAGTGGTACTCGCCGCGCGAGTTGTCGGCCACGCGGATCAAGAACTCTTCGTCGAACTCGTCGCCGACGCCGAGTGTCGTGATGGCATACCCCTGGTCCTGAATGGCCGACACCGCCAGCATGGTCGCATCGGGGTCCTGCACGATGCCGTCCGAGATGACGATCAGCCGGTTGATTCCCTGTGCCTCGGCGGCGTTCTGCTGCAGGGCCTCCCCCGCGAGGCGCAGGGCCGCCGCCATGTAGGTGCCCGTGCCGATGTCCACCGGCAGGCGCTGGTCGCGCAGCAGGTCCAGCTGGGCCAGGCACTGGTCGGGGAAGGTGGCCCAGTCAGCGGCGCCGAAGACCGAATGCACCTGATCCGCGAACGCGATCACGGTGATCTTATCCGAGGGCCGTAACGATTGGAGCAGGCTTTTGATGGCCTCGACGGCCAGCGACATGGGCTTGCGCACCACGGCCTGCATGTCCGCCAGCGTCTGCCCGGACCAATAGATCGCGTGGCGCTCGTCCGCCTGGCCGCGCTCCATCTCATCGCGCGAGACCGCCAGGGTCAGCCAGAAATCCCGCTCCTCGTCGGTGAGCTGGAAGTTATGCATGGTCGCCGACGAGTCCACCACCAGCGCCAGATTCAGGGGCGGCCGGTCGGCCTCGGCCAGATCGGCTTCTGGAATGATGTCGAGCACGGCGTACAGCGGCTCCTCCAGATACTGGTCGGCGGGGACGGCGGAACGGTTCAGGGCGACGCGAATATCCAGGCTGCCTGTCACGGCAATTCTCCTTTGGGCAAGTGGGCAACGGAATGGCTCTCGTAGTTGCGGAGTTTATTCGTGTCCGGGCCGCAAATCTCCTTCTTTTTTTTCTGTGAATTTCGTCCTCTTCACAGAGTTCCTTCACACCGGCGCGCGGGTATAATCATCGCTGCAAAGGGGAACACTATGAGCCGTATTGTACGCGCGCTTGTCAGCGTGTCCGACAAGACCGGTCTGACGGATTTCGCGCGCGGGCTGGCCTCACTGGGCGTGGAATTGATCTCGACCGGCGGGACCGCGCAGGCGCTGTCGGAGGCGGGCGTCCCGCACGTCAATGTCTCCGAGGTGACGCGGTTCCCGGAGATGCTGGACGGGCGCGTGAAGACGCTGCACCCCGCGATCCACGGCGGCATCCTGGCGGACCGGGGCAAGCCGGGGCACATGGAGACCATCGCCGGACATGGCATCCGCCCGATTGATCTGGTGGTCGTGAACCTGTATCCATTTGAACGGACGGTCGCCCGTCCCGACGTTGCCTTCGCCGAGGCCATCGAGAACATTGACATTGGCGGCCCCGCCATGGTCCGCTCTGCCGCCAAAAATCAGGCCTCCGTCGCCGTGGTCGTGTCTCCGGCCGACTATCCCGCCGTGCTGGACGAGATGCGGCAGAACGGCGGCTCGTTGTCCGAGGCCACGCGCCGCCGTCTCGCCGCACAGGCGTTCGCGCACACCGCCGCCTATGACTCGGCCATCGCATCTTACCTGACGGCGCGGCTGGAAAGGAAGTAGGGGAACGCCATGAGCATCTCGGAGTTGAGCCTTCGCTACGGGACGAACCCGCACCAGACCCCCGCGCGGGTTTTTATCGAGCCGGGGCAACTGCCGATCCAGGTTCTGGGCGGCGCGCCGGGCTACATCAACCTACTCGACGCGCTGAACGGCTGGCAATTGGTGCGCGAGCTCAAGCGCGCGACCGGCCTGCCGGCAGCGACATCGTTCAAGCACGTCAGCCCCGCCGGTGCTGCCGTGGCCGTGCCGCTCGATGAGACGCTGCGCCGCGCCTATTTCATCGGTGAGCAGGAACTGTCGCCGCTTGCCGCGGCCTACGCCCGCGCGCGGGGGGCCGACCGCGTCGCATCCTTCGGGGATTTCGTGGCCCTCAGCGACACGGTGGACGTGCCGACCGCGCAGGTGCTCCGCCGCGAGGTCTCCGACGGCATCATCGCCCCCGGCTACGACCCGGAGGCGCTTGCCGTCCTTGCCAAGAAGCACGGGGGGAAGTACATCATCCTCCAGGTGGATGCCGCGTATGAGCCGCCCGCGATTGAGCGGCGGGAGGTGTTCGGCATCACCTTTGAACAGCGCCGCAACGACGCCTCCATCGGCCCGGACATCTTGCGGGATCGAGTCACGGCCGACACGAGCTTGACACCGGACGCCGAGCGGGACATGATGGTAGCCCTGATCACGCTCAAGTACACGCAATCCAACTCGGTGGGCCTGGCGCGCGACGGGCAGATGATCGGCATCGGGGCGGGGCAGCAGTCGCGCATTCTGTGTACCCGCCTGGCCTGCTCGAAGGCCGACCACTGGCATCTGCGCCAGCACCCCTCGGTACTGGACCTGCCGTTCGCCGAAAAACCGCCGCGCCCGGAGCGCGACAACGCCATTGATCTTTACCTCGGTGACCAGCCCTCGCCCGACGAAGAAGCCGCCTGGCTGAAATCCTTCCGCCGCCTGCCGCAGCGCCTCTCCGCCGAAGAAAAATCAGCCTGGCGGGAAGGGTTGCATGGCGTCACCCTAGGTTCCGACGGCTTCATCCCGTTCCGGGACAACATCGACCGCGCCGCCCAGAGCGGCGTCGCGTATGTCGTCCAGCCGGGGCACTCCCTGCGCGACCCGGACGTGATTGCCGCCTGCAACGAGTACGGGATGGTGATGGCGTTCACGGGCCTGCGTCTGTTCCATCACTAGATCGTTTCGGACGTTCATGAAGCAACACCGATACAGGAGTTCGGCGCTAAATTTTTACCAGCCTACCTATCTCTTAATTAAAAATTAATGAACATTACGATTCTGACAGGAGATTGATGGAAAAAATCCAATTGGGCATTTACCTTTGGCGAGCGAGTATACTAATATGTGTGGTAGGAACGATAGAGGCAGATGGTATCAGCTGGATTGTCGGCAAGGACTCGCTGGAACTTGATCCCGGTAAATATGACATAATGCGCATTATCGGAACTAAAGTCGGGACGAAAATGGCTCCCCATGCGTAAACGTGAGAAAATCGTGAGCGCCGCGAAAAGTGGATGAGGTGAGTTTCGGATTTCAGGCGGCGCTGGTCGGCGGGGCCGGGCGGGGAGGCAGGTAACTCAACTCCTTCTCGATCTGCGAAACTCGTTCCTGGCAGGTCTTGAGCAGGTCGTGAACACTCGTCAACGCCTCGTCGGCGATTCTGCGGCGCGAGAGCCACAGCGCATAGGAGCCGGTGGCGATGGCGGCGGCGGCGCATCCGGCGCTCACCGCCGCAAAGACGGCCAGCCGGTTGCGCCGCACACGCTCGCTCCCGGCGGGCCTCTCTTCCTCCCGCTCGTCCGTCGGCGACGCCACATACTCGACCGCCATCTCGTCCTCGCCCGGCTGTAAGGGAATTTCACGGCCGCTGCGATCCACCAGGGTCAGCCTAGATCGTGTATCGCTTCTCATCGGCTTCGCTTTCTTCCATCGAAAAGATGCGCTTGACGAACGCGATCAACTCCATTGGGTTGAACGGCTTGGTCAGGTAACACTCGACCCCGGACTGCCAGCCGCGCAGGACGTCCGCGTCCTGCGCCCGCGCGGTAAGCATGATCACGGGGATCTTCTCGGTCTCCGGGTCCTTTTTCAGCGTCTCGAGCACCTCAAAGCCCGTCATCTCCGGCATCATCACGTCCAGCACGATCAGGTCCGGCTTTTCCTCCCGCACCTTCTCCAGACACTCCGCGCCGTTATAGGCCGTCACCACCTCGTAACCCTGCCGCTCCAGGTTGACCTGGATCAGCCGGACGATGTGCTTCTCGTCGTCGCAGGTCAGGATTTTGCGGGTCTTCGCCGGCGGATTCTGAGGATTCTCTTGAGTCGTATTCTCCACGTGTTTGCTCCTTTGCCGTAGTATAACACAGGCGGGAAAAGGTGTCAACGAACTTTCTCTTAGTCCTATTTTCGGCGATATGTCCCCTACCCATCACCCCGATTTCACTCGCCGAGGTACGCCTTCTTGACCGCCTCATTGGTCAGCAGCGACCGCGCGTCATCCGCCATCACGATCCGTCCGCTTTCCAGGACATAGCCCCGATGGGCGACGCCCAGCGCCATGTGCGCGTTCTGCTCGACCAGAAGCACCGTCGTCCCCTGCGCGTTGATGTCGCGGATGATCTGGAAGATGTCGCGCACCAGGAACGGGGCCAGCCCCAGCGACGGCTCATCCAGCAGCAGCAACTGGGGGCGGCCCATCAGCGCCCGCCCCATCGCCAGCATCTGCTGCTCCCCCCCGGAGAGCGTCCCCGCGTTCTGCGCCAGGCGCTCCTGAAGGCGCGGGAACAGGGACAGGACGCGGTCGTAGTCCTGCCGGATCTGACTCCGGTCCCGGCGCGCGTAGGCCCCCAGCTCCAGGTTCTCGCGCACGGTCATGTTGGCGAAGACGCGGCGGCCCTCCGGCGAGTGCCCGATGCCGCGCTGGACGATCCGGTCCGGCGGCAGCCGCGTGATGTCCGCCCCTTCCAGCACGATCCGGCCCGACTGCGACGCGACCAGCCCGGAGACCGCCCGCAGGGTCGTGCTCTTGCCGGCCCCGTTCGCCCCGATCAGCGTCACGATCTGCCCACGCCCGATCTCCAGCGAGACCCCTTGCAGGGCGCGGATCGCGCCGTAGGCGACGTGGAGGTTCTCAATGGTCAGCATGGATCACGCGATGCTATGGGCCGCATCGGCCTCGCCCAGATACGCCTCAATGACTTTCGGGTTCTCCCGAATCTCTCGCGGGGTCCCACGGGCGATGATCTGGCCGTAGTCTAGAACCAGTATCCGCTCGCAGATGCCCATCACGACCTTCATGTCATGCTCGATCAGGAGGATCGTCAGGCTGAAGTCCTCGCGTAGCCGGCGAATCTGCGCCATCAGGTCATTTTTCTCGTGCGGGTTCATCCCCGCGGCCGGCTCATCCAGCAGAAGGAGCCGGGGATTGGTTGCCAGCGCCCGGGCGATCTCCAGGCGGCGCTGCTCGCCGTAGGCGAGGTTTTTCGCTAATTCCTGTGCAAACTTGCCCAGCCCCATCCGCTCCAACAGTTCTCGTGCTTGGCTTTCCGTCGCCCGCTCGGCGCGCTGAAGGCCGGGGGTGCGTAGGGTGGCTTCCAGGAGCTACGGGCGGTAATGCAGGTGGGCGGCGGTCCGAATGTTGTCCAGGACGGAGAGCGTGGGGAACAGCCGGATGTTCTGAAACGTGCGGGAGATACCCAGGGCGGCGATCTGATAGGGCTTGAGACCGACCACCGAGCGGCCATTAAACGTGATTGCGCCGGAGGTCGGCCGGTACACGCCGGTCAGCAGGTTGAACGCCGTGGTCTTGCCCGCACCGTTCGGTCCGATCAGCCCGACCAACTCGCCCGGCTCCAGCGCGAGCGAAAATCCGTTCACGGCGGTCAGCCCCCCGAACTTCTTGACGCAATCCTCGACCTGAAGTAGCGGCATGGGGCCATCATACCCCATTTCCCCGGCGTCAGGCAAGGCATTGACATCGGGCGGACTTTGCGCCCACAATGCAGGAAATGTCCCTCGCCGCCATCGCCGTGCCGGTCGCGCTGGCCGTGCTGAAAGTCGCACTGGTCGCCGGACTGGGTTATCTGCTGACACGGCGCGGCGTGCTGCATCAGGCGGTTCTGGCGGGCCTGAGCAATTTGGTGATCCAGGTCACGGCGCCCTGCCTCAATTTTGCGAATGCCCTGAACGGCTCCGCCTCCGCCTCCGTACCGGCATCGCTGCTGTTGGTCATGTCCGCGCCGGTGGTGCTTTGTCTGGGCTATGTCGGCGGAGCGGGTCTGGCGCGGCTACTGGGAGTGACGGAACGGAGCCGGCGTTCCGTCGTCGCGGCGGCCACCTTCCAGAATGCCAGCTACCTTCCCCTGGCGGTGGCCGCCGCTGTCCTGCCGCCCCTCGCGGGGCTGTTCCCGGTAGGAGGCTCCTCCCCCGCCGGAATCGGCGGAGCCGCCGTCGTGAACATCTCGCTGTTCAGCGTGCTTTACCTGCCCCTGTTCTGGGGGCTGGGACTGTGGTGGCTTCAGGGAGAAACCGACGACGGGCCGCGCCGCCTGTCGTGGAGAGTGCTGCTGCCGCCGCCAGTGGTCGGGGTGCTGGCGGGCTATGGGGCCGCCCTGACGCCCCTGCGCCTGCTGCTCACGCCGCCCCATGCGCCGCTGCATAGCGCGTTGCTGGCCGTTCTGGACGTGGGGCAACTGACCATCCCGCTGGCGAACCTGGTGCTGGGAGGGATGCTCGCTCTCGCCCTGGGGGGGCGACATCTGCGGACGCGCGATGTGGTCGCGGCCACCATGGCGAAACTGGCGCTGGCCCCCGGCGTGATGCTGGCCCTGCTCGCCATCACCCGCCGCCATTGGGCGCATGAGCCGTCGCTGGCACTGGCGGCATTTGTCGTGTTCCTCGAATGCGCGACGCCGCCCGCAACCAACCTGGCGGTGATGTCCAGGTCCAAAGGCTTGGCGGGCGGCACGAGCGAGATCATTCCCGGCCTGCTGCTCGTTGCGTATCCGCTGTCCCTGTTGACGTTGCCTCTCTGGCTGACCGCCTTTTTCCGGCTGTTAAGCCTGCCTTGAAAGGACAAATTCATGCCGCAAAACTTGCACGGAGTTATTCCTGCTATGGTGACGCCTCGCGCCAACGGACGCGATGAACCCGATCTGTCACGGCTTCGGGAACTTGCCCGCTGGCTTCTCGGCAATGGCGTACATGGCCTGTTCGCGTGCAGCAGCACCGGCGAGGCCCCGCTGCTGTCCTGGAAGCAACGCCGCCTGGTGACTGAGACGGTGGCGGAGGCGGCCAGCGGGGCGGTCCCCGTCCTCGCGGGCGTCGGGGCGGCCTCCACGGCGGAGTCGCTGCGGCTGGCGCGCGACGCCCGCGACGCGGGCGCGACCCATCTGGCCGTCCTGCCGCTCCACTTCGTCCCCGTGTCCCAGGAGGAGCTCTACGGCTACTTCGCCGCCGTCGCCGACAGCGTGGGCCTCCCCATCCTGCTCTACAACTTCCCAGCACGCACCGGCGGCCAGAACATCGCCCCGGAGACCGCCGCCCGGCTCGCCCGCGATCAT
Organism: Armatimonadota bacterium; assembly: GCA_019239955.1. Classification (GTDB taxonomy): domain Bacteria; phylum Armatimonadota; class Armatimonadia; order Armatimonadales; family Capsulimonadaceae; genus JAFAZD01. The sequence goes on from JAFAZD010000349.1 coordinate 17,167, forward strand.
AACGTCATTGGCCTCAAGGACAGCGGCGGCGACCTCGCCAACGGCCTGGCCTATCTCGCCGCCTGCGGCCCCGACTTTGCCCTGTTCGCCGGCTCCGAGGCGCTCATCTACCCCACCCTGATGATGGGCGGCGCGGGCACGGTCTGCTCCGGGGCGAACGTACTGTCCGCCGAGATGGTCACCCTGTACGACACCTTCCGTTCCGGTGATCTGCCCCAGGCGAAGCGTCTTCAGGAGCAGTTGCTGCCCTGGCGCAAGATCGTCGCTCACGGCACGTTCCCGGCGATGGTCAAGGCGGGAATGGCCCTGATCGGCCAGCCCGTCGGTGACCCCTTCCTGCCCACGCTGCCGCTGTCCGACGAGCAGACACAGGCGGTCAATACCCTGCTGCGTCGGATCAAGGCCCAGGCTTGACAACGTTCGCCCACAGTCGCTATAATGGGGGCAACTCGCCGGAGGGTGAAACCAATCCGTGTTGACCGCGCCGCGCGACGCCGAAGTCTCGCTTCCCTGCCCATCCACAACTGATGAGGTCGTATCGGCCTGGACCGTCCACCTGCTGCGCGGGCGGGCCGCACGCCTGCCGCGCATTCTCGTCTGCGCCGCGTTCGTGCTCGTCTGCGGCCTGCTGCTGTTCCACAACCCGCTGCTCGCGTCGCTGCCGGTGCTCGCCCTGCTGCTGTCGCTGTCCGAGTTCCTGTTCCCCGTCCGCTACACCCTGACCCGGCGCGGCGCGTGGGCGCGGCACGGGCTGATGACGCTGGAGATCGCCTGGGCCGACGTCCGGCACGCCTATCTCGCCCCCGATGGCATCAAGCTCAGCCCGATCGTCAAGCCGAATGCGCGCCTGGAGCCGCTGCGAGGCGTCTTCCTGCGCTTCGCGGGCAACGAGGAGGCCGTCATCGCCGCCGTGCGCCGACTGCGCGAGGAGGCTTCTGCCGATGCCTAGCCTCCCCACCCTGTTCACCTTCGACTGGGACGCGCCCGTGCCTGACGACGTGCGGGAACGCCTCTTCGACAAGATTGTCTGGGCCGTCCGCCGCTGGCGGCTGGAACTGCCCATGACGCTGTTCCTGGAAACCACCGCGCCCCTGAGCCACCTGGCGGGGCAGTGCATGATTGTCGGCTCACCCCTGCTCGCCGCGCTCCTGCCAGGCGGGCTGGCGGACGTGCAGCACCTGTCCAAGCTGCTGGAAGATTCGAACAACGTCCGTCACCTGGCGGAGAGAATCAACGGGGAGGGAGCCGATGCAGCACGCCAGTGATCAATGGCACGTCGCCATCCTGGTCGTCCTCCTGTCGCTGATCATCGTCGTTCGTATCCTGCTGGGGCGGCACGGCGCGGCCCCATTCATTCGCCGCATCGCCGGCCTGAACGCGATTGACGAGGCGGTGGGGCGGGCGACCGAGATGGGCCGCCCCGTCGTCATGGTCCCCGGCATCAGCGGCCTGGACATCGTGACGCTGCAGGCCCTCTCCATCTTCAGCTACGTCGCCCGCAACGTCGCCCGCTTCGGCAATCGGACCATCGTCCCCACGATTGACGGCCTCACGACCGGTGTGGCTCAGGAGACGCTCCGCGATGCCTACGCCGACTCGGGGCGGCCCGATCTGTTCCATGAAGATGACGTGCGCTATCTGACCGACCAGCAGTTCCCGTTCGCCCTCGGCGTCGCGGGCCTTCTGACGCGCGAGCGCGCGGCGGCGTCCTTCCTGTTCGGCACCTTCGCCGCCGAGGCGCTGATCATGGCCGAGGTCGGCCAGGAGGTCGGGGCGGTGCAGATCGCCGGGACGCCGTCCACCACGCAGATTCCGTTCTTCATCGCCGCCTGCGACTATGTGATCATCGGCGACGAGTATTACGCCGCGACGGCCTACATCTCGCGCGACCGGACGCTGCTGGGCAGCATCGTCGGCCAGGACTACTGCAAGCTGATCCTGCTCGCCGTGGCCCTGCTGGGCTGCGTGGCCTTCACCTGGTACCAGTGGCTGACTCAGCACCACCATGCCGGGCCACTGATAGAACACCTCAAGTACATCGTGAATTACTTCAAGCCCGGTTAGAAGGAGCGTCTTTGTTTCACCACTTTTTCGCGCCGGTCTCGCCGCACACGCACACCGCCGAATATGTCGGGAAGTTGCTGTTCGGCCTCGTCTTCGTCTTCGCCATTCTCGCCGTCCTGCAAGCCGCCCCGAAGACCTGGCGCAAGAGCATCATCGCCGTCTTCACCTTTCTCGGCGGCATTTACTATGCGGTGGAATTCTTCTGGCCCGCCGACAAGATCGGCCCGAACGCCGGGGAGAACTGGCTGACGCCGTATCAGCCCTTCGTCGCCAACCTCAGCGCCGTGGTCGGCTCATTCAGCGTCGGCATCGGCATGATCTCGCTGCTGCAGTTCCACACGCGCGCCATCGCCCGCCAGCGCGCCGGCTGGGGCAACAGCGTCGCCCTGATCCTGTGCTTCGCGGCGATGCTCACGTTCGGCCTGCTCAACCAGTACGCGCCCCACCTGACCATCATCCCGCCGCTGCTGCCCTTCGGGCCCTTCGCCCCCCGCGCGCAGAACAGCCACGACGTTTTCAACTTCCTCTACCTGGGCGGCTACGCAAACCTGGACGCCGCGACGTTCTCCCTGATCGCCTTCTACATTGCGTCGGCCTCCTACCGCGCCTTCCGTGTTCGGTCCTGGGAGTCGACGCTGCTGATGGTCTCCGCCCTGATCGTCATGCTGGGCGCGACATTCGGCGCGGCCATCACCGGCGGCATCCACCCCTACCTCAGTCCGGGCGTCGAGAACCCCTGGGCGAACCTGCGGATCGAGCGCCTCTCGGAGTGGCTGCTGACGCAGATCAACGCGCCGGCCCAGCGCGGGATTCTGTTCGGCATCTACGTCGGCGGCCTGGCCGTCTCGCTGCGCCTGTGGCTGAGTCTGGAGCGCGGGGCCTACTTCGACAAGGAAATTTGAGATGGAAACCTCGCTCTGGCAGCGGATGCAGACCATTGACCGGCGTGTCATCTACGCCCTGCTGCTCCTCGTCATCATTGTCCCCATCCTCGTCCCGTCACTCGGCGGGGCCGTCCCGATCATCCCCAGCCAGCAGTCGCTCGACTTCTACAACACCATTGAAGGCCTGGCGAAGTCCGACCCGGAGCGCAAGAAGCTGGTGATCGTGGACGGCTGGTGGGCGGCGGGGACGCGCGGCGAGAACCAATGGCAGGAACAGGCGATCCTGACGCACCTGATGCAGCGCCGCATCCACTTCGCCACCCTCTCGTTCGACCCGCAGAACAAGACGCTGACGCAGAACATCGCCCAGAACCTCGCCGCCAAGTATCACTACGTCTACGGCCAGGACTATGTTCTCTGGGGCTACCGGCCCCAGTTCGTCCCGACGCTGAAGGGCATTTCCTCACCCAACGGCCTCCAGGAGGCCATCAAGACCGACCAGAATGGAACGCCCCTGGGCCAAATCCCGGTCATGAAGGACATCAAGGACCTGAAGGACATCGGGGCGATCATCGAGATCACCCCGACGGGTTCTTTGGGGACGTGGATCGGGCTAGTCCAGGGCAAGTACAACACGCCCCTGCTCTACGCGCCCACGGCGGTCATGGCCCCCGACGCCTATCCCTTCCTGGATTCGGGTCAAGTCTCGGGCCTGCTGACGGGGGTGAAGGGCGCGGGGGACTATGAGCAGTTGACCGGCACGCACACGTTCGGGACGCGCGCGACGGGCGCTCTATCATTGGTCTACGCGCTGATCATCGTGTTCGTCATCCTGGGGAACGTCGGCTACCACGTCGGGCGCGCGGCGGCACGGCGGGAGGGGCAATGAGCGAGTACCTCTGCCACCTGTTTGCCCCGCAACTGCTGCTCGGCGCGGTCGGCACCATCGCCGTGCTGTCGCGCGTCTTCAAGGAGAACAGGCTCTACCGGCTGTTCGAGCATATCTTTCTGGGCCTGGCGCTCGGGTATGGGGTGGAAATCACCTGGACGGAGGTTCTGCGCCCGCAGTTCTGGGACCCCCTCGTGGCGGGTCAGTGGGCGTGGATCATGACGGTCCCGGTCGGCCTGATGTTCTACGGCATCTACACCCGCCGGTTCGAGTGGATGAGTCGCCTGCTGTTCGGGGTCTTCTTCGGGCTGGCGGCGGGAACAGTCTTTCAGGACTTCTCCGGGGGCTTCATGCCGCAGGTGATCAAGTCCTACAAGCCGCTCGTCCCGCCGCCTCCCACGCCGGGCGACCACTTCCTCACCCTGCACGCCGTCTCGTTCGTGCTGAACAACCTGCTGTTCATGACGATCCTGTTCTGCGTCGTGCTCTACTTCCTGTTCGCCTTCGAGCAGCGAAACAGGTTCATTCAAGGGTCGGCGCGCACGGGGCGCTGGTTCCTGATGCTGGCATTCGGGGCGATCTTCGGCTCGACCATCATGACGCGGATGGCCCTGCTGATTGATCGCATGTATTTCCTGTTCGTGGAGTGGCTGCGCTGGGCCAAACCCTGAGGTCAGATGATGGTGGGATACGGAGCCGGCATCTCTGCACGGGCGATATGCGTCAGCAGGCCGGTGAGTGCGGCCATCGCTGCGCCCGCTTGAGTGGCGTCTCCCGAGGCATGGTCTACTCGCCATTCGGCGGCGCGAAGGTGGTAGTGAGAGTCTGCGTCTGGCCGGTCTCGGCGGCCTTGTAGGCGGCCTCGATGATCTCGATGACGTGGCGGGCGTGCTCGGCGGTGGCGACGCTGGGGATGCCCTCGCGCGCCCAGTCCACGAGCTGCATGATGTCCTCGAAGACGTGCGCCTCCCCCATCTCCCGGTGCCTGCCCGTGACGTGCGGGAGCAGGCCGATCTCCCCCGACGAGAGCTTGGCCGCCTCCTCGCGGCCCGGATAGTCGAGCGGCTGGCCGTTGAAGGTCTGGCCAGCGATGCTGCCCTTCGTG
>JAFAZD010000015.1 GCA_019239955.1 Armatimonadota bacterium
AGGTCGTCCTCTTCATTGACGAGCTGCACACCCTGGTCGGCGCGGGCGCGGCGGAGGGCGCGATTGACGCCTCCAACATCATGAAGCCCGCCCTAGCGCGCGGGGAGCTGCAGTGCATCGGCGCCACCACGTTGGACGAGTACCGCAAGTATGTCGAGCGCGACGCCGCCCTTCAGCGCCGCTTCCAGGCCATCCAGGTCCGGGAGCCGTCTGTGGACGACGCCATCGAGATCCTCAAGGGCCTGCGACCGCGCTACGAGCAGCACCACAAGGTCGAGATCACCAACGACGCCCTGGACGCCGCCGCGCGACTCTCCGACCGCTACATCTCCGATCGATTCCTGCCGGACAAGGCGATTGACGTGATTGACGAGGCCTCCTCGCGCGTCCGCCTGCGCGGCGCGATGCCCCCGCAGGACCTGCGCGACGCCAAGGTGGAGCTGAACGCCGTCGAAAAAGAGTTGCAGGGACTGCCCAGCGCCAAGCAGTACGAAAAGGGCTACGAGCTGCAAGCCCGCCGCCGCGAGCTGAAGGAGCGTATTGAGGAGCTGGATGAGCAGTGGCAGGAGGCCAAGAAGGATGCCAAGCAGACGGTGGACGAGGACGAGATCGCCAACATCATCTTCTCGATGACCGGCATCCCCGTCTCCCGCTTGGTGGAGGCCGAGACGCAGAAGCTGTTCCGCATGGAGGAGGAGCTGCACAAGCGCATCATCGGCCAGCACGAGGCCATCGTCGCCATCTCCAAGGCCGTGCGCCGCTCGCGCTCCGGCCTGCGCGACGCCAAGCGTCCCATCGGCTCGTTCATCTTCCTGGGGCCTACCGGCGTGGGCAAGACCGAATTGGCCCGCGCCCTCGCCGCGTACCTGTTCGAGAAGGAGGACAACCTGATCCGCATCGACATGTCGGAGTACATGGAGAGCTTCGCCGTCTCCCGCCTGGTCGGCGCGCCTCCGGGCTACGTCGGCTACGATGAGGGTGGGCAGTTGTCCGAGGCCGTCCGGCGCAACCCGTACTCGGTCGTGCTGCTGGACGAGATCGAGAAGGCGCACCCGGAGGTCTACAATATCCTGCTGCAGATCATGGAGGACGGACGCCTGACCGACTCGCACGGCCGGGTGATCGACTTCAAGAACGTCATCCTGATCATGACCAGCAACATCGGCGCGCGCAGCATTCAGGGCGAACGCGAGATGGGATTCGGGCGGGCCGGCGAGAGTCGCGGGCCGATCCGCAACCTTGACAGCATCCGCAACAAAATCACGGACGAGCTCAAGCGTGTCTTCCGGCCGGAGTTCCTCAACCGAGTGGACGAGACGATCGTCTTCCACGCGCTGTCGCACGAGGAGATCAAGCAGGTGGTGACCCTGATGCTGGACCGGGTCGCCAAGCAGGTGGCGCAGAAGGGCATGGACTTCGAGGTCACGGATGCGGCGAAGGAGCTGCTGGCCAGGGAGGGATTCGACCCGCAGTACGGCGCGCGCCCGCTGCGCCGCGCGGTCCAGCGCCTGGTGGAAGATCCCTTGGCCGAGGAAATCCTGCTCGGCAAGTTCGTCGCCAACGACACGGTGGTGGTGGACGCCGACGAGAACGGCGAGGTCGTCTTCCGCAAAGGCGCGCCCCTGGGCCTGGAGGGCGAGTTCGGTGCCGCCGAGCAGATGCCGGCCCCCGAAGCCGTCGCCGCCGAATAAGCCGCTGACGCAGAAGCGCCCCCCGGGAATCCCCAGGGGGCGCATTCTTTATGCGCCGGCGCCATCTGCGGGCGTGGAAACCATTCGCCCGATGGCCGCAAAAAGCTCCTCCGCCTTCAGCGGCTTTGTCGTGTAGCCGTCCATCCCGGCCGCGAGGCACCGATCCAGGGCCTCCTGTTCGGTGTGAGCGGTCATGGCGATGATCGGGACGTGCGCGCCGGTCCCCTGCTCCCCCGCGCGAATCGCCGCCGTGGCTTCAATGCCCCCCATCTCCGGCATCTCCACGTCCATCAGGATCAGGTCGAACCGCTCCCGCTCCACGGCAGCGATCGCCTGCCTGCCGTCACCAGCGACCGTGACAGTGTGGCCGCGCTTCTCTAGAGTGCGGACGGCCAGCCGCTGATTGACGGGGCTGTCCTCGGCCAGCAGGATGCGCAGACTCGCCAGGCCCTCGGCGGGCGGGGCAGGGGCCTCAGGGGCGGCAAGCGGAACTTCGGAGGGCGCGGGCCGGCCGCGTAACCGTTCCAGTTCCTCCTCCTGGCGCTCCAGCGCCTCACGTGCCTGGCGCAGCTCCAGGCTTCTCTGGACGGCAACCTGATAGGCGGACAGCAGTAGATCAAGCGCCTGGCGACCGCATTCCGGCGGGAGAAGACGCTTCTTCCCCGCCAGAACCACTTCGGGACTTTGTTGTCCCGGCGCGCACCCGCGCAGCTCCAGGTTGGCGAGGATGTCCGCCAGTTGAGACAGCAGCGCCTGTTCCTCGTAGACCCTGGCGAGCAGGTTATCCGCGCCGCATTGCAGTGCGCGGATCGCGCCTTCGGGATCGAGGAACGAGGTCAATAGGATAACGGGCAAATTCCGAAGGGACGGCCGCGCCTTGATCTGCCGGCAGAGCTCGTAGCCGTCCATTTCCGGCAGGCCGATGTCGCTCACGACCAGGGCCGGCTGGTGCGTCTCGAGGAGAGACAGGGCCTCCCGGCCGCTGCGGGCGACGGACGCGGCATAGCCGCCCTGCTGCAGGATGTGTTTCAGCTTCAGTGCTTGCGTCAGGCTGTCCTCGACGATCAGAATCTGGACGCCGGGTGTGCTGTCGCGTTCGGTTTGCATGGGAAGAGGCGTCCCTTTCTCAGCGGGAATGGACGAGGCCCACGAGCTTTGCCGAGATCTTGTCCGCGGCGAGTACGTAAGTGGCTCCCCCCAGCTTGATGGCCTCCCCCGGCATCCCGTGAACGACGGAGCTTTCCCGATCCTGCGCGATGGTCACGGCGCCCCGATCTTTCATCAGCTTCAGCTCCTCCGCGCCGTCCTTCCCCATGCCCGTCAGCAGGACGCCCACGGCGCTTTCCCCGCACACGTCAGCCACGGAGCGGAACAGGCAGGAGACGGCAGGCCGCAGGCCGTTCTCCGGCTCCCCGTGATGGAGGGTGAGACGCCTGGCCCGATCCAGGCACATGTGGGTGCCGTCGCCGGCCAGGTAGGCGTGACCCGGCAGCGGCTGTTGCCCTTGCGTAGCGATATGAATCGGCCAGCCGGTCGCCTGACCCAGCCAGTCGGCCAGGCCTT
>JAFAZD010000194.1 GCA_019239955.1 Armatimonadota bacterium
GCGGCCGGTTTCACGCTGGTCGAGATCATGATCGTGGTCTTGATCATCGGCATCCTGCTCGCCATCGCCATCCCCAACTTTGTCAAGGCCCGCGAGACGTCGCGCACCCAGGCCTGCGTCGCCAACCTCAAGCAGATCGACAGCGCCGTCCAGCAGTACATGATGGACAACAAGCTGTCCGCGTTCACGAGCGCCAGCCAGACCAATAACGGCGACGACATCGGCACGCTGGGCACCAACGCCCTGACCCTGGGGACGACGCCCTACCTGCGCAACAAGCCCACCTGCCCGTCGGGCGGCCTCTACACCACCAACGATGGCAGCACGGCCAAGCCCACCTGCTCCGTCGGCGGCACGCACATCATGCCGCAGTAAGCCACCGGCGGCTCCGAGGCCGGCGGGGGCGCGCCAGCGCCCCCGCTTTTTTTACGCCCGCCCTCCAAAAACGGGGCGGGAACGCCACAATGACAGTGTGATGATTACTCAAATGCCACGCGACACGCGCCCCGAACAACGCCACGGTTTCACGCTGATTGAGATCGTAATTGTCGTCTTCATCATCGGCATGCTGCTGGCGATCGCCGTCCCCGGCTTCCTGAACGCGCGCAACTCGGCGCGCGCCCGCGCTTGTGTCGGCAACCTGGTGCAGATCGAGCGGGCGACGCAGCAGTACGTCATGGAGAACAAACTGTCCACCACCACGCAGTTTAGTGACGCCCAACTGCAGGCCGTGGTGGCTCCGACGTACATCGGCACGTTTCCATCCTGCCCCATGCAGGGCGTCTACCATGCCGGCGCGACGGTGTCGGACAACCCCTGGTGCGACGTCAGCGGCATTTCCGGAGCGCCATCGCCGAGCGGCACGGGCGACTTCGCGCCCCCGACGGCCCCCGGCTCGCTGAACGGCGCGGGCCGGTTTTACCACGGCCTTCCCTAGCCCCCGGCCCCCAATTCTGGGGGAGACAGAGGAACAGTCATGCACAGGATAGACGGCATCGGAACAAGGCGGCGCAGGCGGCAGCGCGGCTTCACCTTGATGGAGGTGACGCTGGCGCTGATCATCTTCTTGATGATGACCCTGGTGTTCGCGGCAGTGTTCCCCGTCGCGGTGCGCGGGGCGCAGTTCAGCAACAACTACGCGCAGGCGGCCCAACTGGCGCAGCACAAGATTGACCAACTGCGCGCGGCGGGCTTCAGCAAGATGGATTATACCGATCTCTACAACCAGGGGATCATTGACGCCATGAACGCCCCGCCCGCGAGCCTGCCCTACAGCTTCACCTTCACCGGCGCGGACAACCTGGTCAGCGCCGGGACGACGCAGGGCTTTTTCCCGCCGGGCAGCGCCGGGACGATTTCGGTGGTGGACTACAGCACGATGAACCCCACAGTCCCGGCCGGGCAGGTGGACTACGTGACGATCGCCATCAACTGGTCCGGCGGAGGCATCTCCTCCGGGTCCTACCAGGTCTCCGCCATGATCATCAAGATGGCGCACCAGTGACATCAAGGGAGCCTCAATGAAACGGATACGCTCGGCGCGCGCGGCCGGGAGGCGGGCGCGCGGATTTACGCTGGTGGAGGTGCTGGTCGCCACCGTGCTGGCGAGCCTGCTGATGATGGGCACGATGGACCTGTACATGACCTCGGCGCGGACGACGCTCAAGGTCAACGCCCGGGTCGCCGCCAGCCAGGACGCAGCCAACGCCGTGCAGCAGGTCATCCAGCTGACGCGGGAGGCGCAGTCGTTCTCGCTGCCGAGCGAGACCACCTTCGTCGTCCCGACGGGCCTTCCCGCCGGCAGCTACCAGACCTCCCTGGGCGGCGAGCCCATCTACGCCGCCCTGGAGCTGCTCCAGCCGGCCACCACGGCGACGACGGTCACGAACACCGCCGGAGTCGCCGTCCCCATCGCGCCCCTGAACCGGCAGGGGGCGGGGGCCGCGAGGCTGCTGTTTTACCGCGCCGACGCCGACGGCACACCCGACGCGAACGCGGGCAAATGCCTCTGGGAGTACAGCGTCCAGGACAGCGGGGCCTCGGTCAACCGGGCGGTCTGCAAGAGCATTGACGCGGGCGCGCCCAACGCCGTGCAGTTCGTGCGGCCCGTGGTCATGATCGGCAGCCCGCCGACGGCGGCGGCGCAGCCGCACGACCTCGAGGTGAAGGTCATCAGCAGCTACTACAGCCTGGATAACGGCCAGCAGACCAACGAGGAAACCAACGGCAGCGACACGTCCCAGCTTTCCGGCAAGTGTGTCCTGATGCGTGACAGTGACACCTCGCCCGCGCCGGGCGGGGCCACCACCAACCCCGGAAACAACGCCTTCCGATTCCATTGATCCCCCTCCCGTCGGTCGAGGGTGAGGTAAGTGATGATGCACATGAGGCAGCGGACAACGAGAATTCGGCCGCATCGGCGGCAGCGGCGCGGCATGGCGCTGGCGGGCACCATGCTGGTGCTGTTCGGGATCATGACGGTGATGCTGCTGGGCAGCCTGGGGCTGCAGAGCGGCGGCAGCGGCAGCGGCGTGATGGCGAACACCGACAACGCAGTGCAGCTGTCCCGGGCGCGGCTCCAGTCGGTCGCCGCCTTCAACCTGGCGGAGTCGGGAGTGGAATACACGCTGCAATGGCTAAACCAGCAGCCCGCCCCGCCCAACATCAGCGCGGCCTACGCACCGCCGCTGTGGGGAGCCACTTCGGCCGGCAACCCGGCCCGCGCCGTGGTCACCCCGGACCCCAATTTCCCCGGCAACACGTTCAGCGTGGTGATCTACCCGGACCCCGGCAACAACGGCAACGATCAGAAGAAGTACCTCATCGAGTCCGTCGGCGTCAGCGGCGGCCTCACCCAGATCGTGCAGGCCTACATCGAGGTCACCAGCCTGAGCAAGTGGCTGGTCCTGGTGGACAAGTGGCCGGCGAACAACTGGTGGGTGAGCGGCCTGAGCACGTTCGACGGCCCTGTCCATGACAACAACTCGGATGGCCGCAACGAGGACGTCTACTGGAAATCCACTGCCACCTCGCCGATGTGGACGTACACCGGCTCGGACGCCTACAACGTGTCCGGGAACGGCGTCAACTGGTGGAAGGACAACTGGTACAACGCGGGCGCGCCGCAGAGCGACTCGGACTGGAAGAAGATTCTGGCCGGGGGCCAGAACACGCTGCAAACGAACACGGACAAGGTGACATTTCCCGCGTCCAGCCAGACGCAGATGAACGCAGCGCTCAACGGCGCGACGCCGCCGGCGGCCAGCGCGCCGGTGGGGGTCACGGTCCCGACGGGGGGCGGCCTCTACATTCACGGCGACGTGCAGCAGATGACGCTGAGCGTGGACAACAGCGGCAACCAGGTCATCAAGGTGCAGCAGACCGACAGCAACGGCAACCCCTACACCACGACGGTCACCTTGAATGCGTCCAGCTCCCCCGGCTCCACCCAGGTCCATGTGGATTACATGGTCCCCAACGGCAACAGCGGGACCTACAAGGCCGCGTCGTCCGACCAGTCCTACGCCGGCATGGCCAGCGGGGAAGGCGGGAAGACCTTCCCCACGAACGGCGTGGTCTACTGCGACGGCAACATCGGCAGCCAGGGCGATCCCAAGACCGGCGGCCTGGCAGGGACCGTCGCGGACAACACGTATGACGCGAGCGGGGCCCTCGCCCACGTCAACAGCCTGAGCGTCGTCACGGACGCCAGCAAGAACTGCAACATTGACGGCAACCTGGTCTACAACACCGCGCGTCAGAAGGACGCCAGCGGGAACTACCTGCCCGAAAATCAGGACCCCAACTTCACCAAGTACGCGGGGACGCTGGGCGTGGTCTCCAACACCATCCTGATCACGACCCAGGACGCCTCCGGCAACGCGATCACCAACCTGGAAGTAGACGGCTCCATTCTGGCGTACAACCTGTACGATGTCGACCAGTTGTGGACCCGGCCCATCGGCACCTGGGAGAACATGGGCGGCTACCTGTCCGCCAACATGGGCTATTTCGGGGTGGGCGATGAGTACGGCAACATGTACAGCGGCATGGCGACCAACTTCAACTACGACGCGCGCATGAGGAACACGCCGCCGCCGTACTTCCCGACCACGGGCAGCCAGTATGACGTGATCTCATGGCAGCGGGTCAGCAGCACGCTCCAATGACAAACGCCCCGCCCTCGGACAAGGGCGGGGCGTTTTCTCTTGTTCGCCGGTCAGGAAATGGGGGCCAGCTCAATGGGGGTGACGAAGACGCCCATGGTGTTGAGGTCGGCGACGGCGCGCTGAATCTCATCGGGGTCGCCGTTGAAGGCGACCTGCACCCAGCCGGCCTCGTCGGAGAGGTTGGCCTTCTCGAGCGTGACGATCAGCCGGTACTTCTTGCCCAGGTTGTAGAGGATCGGCTGATTGCGCATCAGCGTGTTGAAGGTGAGGGTATAGCGTTCGAGGGCCATGGGGTCACCTGCCTCCCGCGATGGCCGGGACGATGGAGACCTGGTCGCCGTCTTTGAGCGGCGTGTCCGCGCCCTGCAGGAAGCGGATGTCCTCGTCGTTGACGTAGATGTTGATGAAGCGGCGCAGGCTGCCGTCGTCGCCGCGCAGGCGACCGCCCATGCCGGGGTGCTCGCGCTCCAGGGCGTCCACCAGGGCGGAGATGTTGGGCGCGTCCGCGCTGACGGTGTCCTGCCCGCCCGTCAGGGTGCGGAGCGGCGTGGGGATGAGTACGTTGACTGCCATAGTTGGGTTGTCCTCGGTTGAGTATATTGCCTTGCCGGATGCCAGTATTGCCTTCGGATGCCAGCGAATCAGGGCCAAAATCAAAGTCAGCGAATTAATTCGCCGCTGATGGCGCTTCGCGCCGAGTGTCCGCCTGTGCGGACAAAGAGTTTGTCTCCGCGAAGGCGGAGACTTGGCCGAAGGCCACTGAGCGGCGATTTCAATCGCTGGCTCTTATTTCGGCTCGACGCCGCTGACGTGGGCGAGCAGGGTCCGCAGGTCCTGCTGGATGCAGGTGAACATCGGCGTGTCGCGCTGGGTGTACGTGCTGGACTCGGTCTCGCGCAGCTCTTTCACGAGGTCCAGAAAGTCCTGCGGGTAGTCGGTCTCGAAGGCGACGACGAAGTCCTGATCGTCCAGGCCGAACGAGTAGGTCGTGTTGAGCTTGACCGAGGGGAACCGCTTGCCGCCCTGGATGTGCTCGCGCATGATCTCCATGCGCCGCTCGGCGGGCAGGACGTACCAGGGGCGGGTCTTGACGAACGGGTAGACGAAGACGTACTGGCCGCCGCCGATCACGATCTTGTGGCGGGCGTCCAGGGCGGCCTCGTCCCCCTCCTCGTCCACATAGATGCTCCTGCCGGTCATGGATAGGAACGAGTGGGGCGTGTCCAGGTACGCGCCCATCTCCGTGCGCAGCATCGCCGCCGTCATCTCCTCGAAGTCCTCCAGCCGGTAGGAGATGCGCCAGAGCATGAAGTCCACGCCGGGGCGGATGCCGAGGTTGGAGTACGGGTACACCAGAAATTTGTGCTTGGCGTTCTCGATCACGCCCGCCAGCTCCTCCACCGCCCGCGCCCGCCGGTCCGCAGGCACATTGCGGCGGAAGGCGGGGTCGAGCTTGTAGAAGGCGAAGTTGACGAACTGGCGCGGGTGCGCGGCGTCGGCCCGGCGCTGCTCGTCGAACCGGGCCTGCTCGTCGGGCGAGAGGTCTTCACGGTATGCTTTCATCGGCGAGAGGTCTTCACGGTATGCTTTCATCTTGGTCATGGCTATACTCCACCCCGAAAGACCTAACCCTGCCGCTTCGCGGCGGTCCCTTCCCTGCCAGGGAAGGGACGAGGAGGGGCCGTCGCTGCCGCAACCCCTTCTTTCCTCCCCCTCCTTGACAGGGAGGGGACAGGCGCGAAGCGAGGAACGAGCGCAGCGCCAGGGGTAGGTTCCTACGCCGCCGTCGCCAGCGGCTCTTGGACCGGCACGGTCTTGGCGGGCAAGGTGTGGGCGCGCTGCGCCAGGGCCTCCTCCAGCGAGGCCAGCGACGGGGCGATGGGGATGGTCTCGCCGATCTTGCCCAGCACGGCGTCAATGGTCTTGAGGCCATTGCCGGTGATGCAGATGACCACGCTCTCATCCTTCGGGATACGTCCCTGCTCGATCAACTTGCGGGTGACGGCGACGGTGACGCCGCCCGCCGTCTCGGTGAAGATGCCCTCGGCCCGGGCCAGCAACTGGATGCCCTCCACGATCTCGGCGTCGCTGACGTCCTCGGCCCAGCCGCCGGACTTGCGGCAGGTCTCGGCGGCGTAGTAGCCGTCCGCCGGGTTGCCGATGGCGATGCTCTTGGCGATGGTGTTGGGGCGCACGGGCCGCATGATCTCGGTGCGCTCCTTGACCATCGTGGAGATGGGGGCGCAGCCCGACGCCTGGGCGACGTACATCTTGGTGGGGACGCCGTCAATCAGCCCCAGCTGGGAGAACTCGCCCAGGGCCTTGTAAATCTTGGTCACCAATGAGCCGCCCGCCGAGGGGCAGACGATGTGCTGCGGGGCCTTCCAGCCGAGCTGCTCGGCGATCTCGTAGCCGAAGGTCTTGGAGCCGTCGCCGTAGAAGGGGCGCAGGTTGACGTTCGCCAGACCCCAGCCGTACTTGCCGGCGACCTCGGAGCAGAGGCGGTTCACCTCATCGTAGTTCCCCTGCACGGACAGCACGTTCGCGCCGTAGATCAGGGTGCCGACGACCTTGCCCTGCTCCAGATCGTGGGGGATGAAAATATAGGCCTCAAACCCGCCCTCGGCGGCGTGGGCGGCGACGGAGTTGGCGAGGTTGCCGGTGGAGGCGCAGCCGACGGTCTGGAAGCCGAACTCGCGGGCCTTGGAGAGCGCGACGGCGACGACGCGATCCTTGAACGAGAGCGTCGGGTGGCTGACCGCGTCGTTCTTGACGTAGACCTCGCGCAAGCCCAGCGCGCGGCCCAGGTTCTCGGCCCTGACCAGCGGCGTGAACCCGACCTGCCTGCCGACGGTCGGCTCGCCGTCCAGCGGCAGCAGGTCCGCGTAGCGCCACATGGTCGGCGGCCCGGCTTCGATCCGCTCGCGTGTTATCTGGGGGCCGCTCTCAAAGTCGTAGAGCACTTCGAGCGGCCCGAAGCACAGTTCGCAGACGTGGATCGGGGCCTTGTCATAGCACTGCCCGCACTCGCGGCAGCGCAATCCTTCCACTTTCGCCATGAGCTTGGTATTCCTTCCGTTTCGCGTCAAACGGCGAGGAGACTGACACGAGAAATGCCTCCCGCCCCCGGCACAAGGACGAGAGGCATTTCCACCCCCGTGATACCACCTTGCTTCGCCGCCGCCTCGCGGCGGCCGCCTTGGCGGGTCCTTCCCGATGGAGAGACCCTGGCCCTATGACGGGAGCCCCCCGGGGTGAACTACTCAGCGGTGTGCGGGCGCAGCATGCTGCGCCCCTACCAAATGCCTTTCCCCCACCCGGCTCGGAAGTCATTTCCGCCGCGCGTCCCCTGCCGGTTCTCAGCTTCCCCGGCTCTCTGTGAGGCTTCGCCTCGGCGTACTCCTCTTCGTCGTCGCCTTTGCCCGAAATAAAGTTGTGCGGAGATTATACCGGCGGCGTGCAGGGGTTGTCAAGGGCAGTTCCTATCCGCCCCAGGGCCAGCGCATCCCAAACTTCTCATCGGTCGGCCGAGGCCCGCTCACGGCCGCCGCGCTCCAGGGAGGCGGGGCGCTGCTCGCCGCGCGCCTCCCCGGCCCCGTTGCCGGCGGCGCGCAGGGCCGCGCCGGTGAGCACTTCGCCCAGGGCGACGGAGCGGCGCACGTCGGTCAGGCGGGCGCGCACGGTCTGCCCCAGGAACTTCGCGCCGTTGACCAGGTCCACCAGGAAGGTGCGCTGGGGCAGCAGGTGCGCGGTCGCCCAGGGCGCGCGGTCGCCCAGCGGGTCCTCTCGGGAGACGATGCACTCGACCACCTGGCCCCGGCGCGGGGTCGGGAAGTTCTGCTCGATCTTCTGCAAAGCCCCCGGCTCGATCTCAAACTTCTCGACGTGATGCCAGGAGGGGACGGAGCGGATGCAGACGGCGCGCTGTATCTGCCGCTCCAGGTCCTCGATGTCCATGCCCTGCTCGCCGATGAGGTGGGCGGCGACGGCGGGGTGGACGGCGATCACGAAGGCCTCGTGGCCGGTGGTGGACGCCAGGCGGCGCACCTCGCGCTCGATGCGCAGGGAGACCGTCTCCGCCGACTCGACCCGGCCCAGGCCCTGGCAGTAAGGACACACATCGGTCATCGCCGTGTCCACCGTCTCGCCGGTGCGCTTGCGGGTCATCTCGATCAGGCCCAGCGGCGAGATGCTGGAGATCTTGGTGCGCGAGCGGTCGTCCTTGAGCGCCTTGACGAAGGCGTCCATGACGGCCTTCTTGTCGCGCTGGCTGTCCATGTCGATGAAGTCCAGGATCACCATGCCGCCCAGGTCGCGCAGGCGCAGCTGGCGCGCGATCTCCTCGGTCGCCTCCAGGTTGGTCTTGAGGATGGTGTCGGCGAGGCCGCTGGTGCCGGTG
>JAFAZD010000367.1 GCA_019239955.1 Armatimonadota bacterium
GCCGGTGTCCGCGCGGATCGTCTGGTTCCGGGAAGTTCACCCGGACTGGGGGGTCGTGACGGAGCCGCTGGAGATCAACCACGAGAAGCAGTACGCCGTGTTCCGGGCGACGGTCTTCAACGCCGAAGGCAAGATCATGGCGACGGCGACCAAGAAGGAGGATGTGAAGGGCTTCGGGGATTACTTGGAAAAAAGTGAGACCGGGGCGGTAGGCCGCGCCCTGGCCCTGTGCGGCTTTGGGACGCAGTTCTCGCCGGAGTTGGATGAGGTCGGGGGCGGGCGCTTCGCCGACAGCCCGCCGCCGATGGGCGGCGGGCGCTACGGCGGCGGCAACTACGGCGGCAATCGGTACGGCAACGGCGGCGACAACTACGGCAGCGGCGGCAGCCGCTTCGCCCCGCCGCGCGAGGTCAGCGGCCCCGTGCCCAGCCGCAATGACGGCCCCTCCCGCCCCGACAGTGCCCCGCGCCCGGAGGACGGCGCGGCCCGCAGCGCCGCCCCGGCTCCCGCGCCCCGCCCCGCCCCCGCACCAGCCATTGCTGACGAGGACGACTTTGAGGCCCTGGTCGGCGCGGACGCGCTGCTGGAGCCTTCCGAGGATGACCCGTTTGGGGAAGAGTCGGAGGCCCCCGCCACGAACTCCGCCGCGCCCGGCGCCAGCAGAGCGCCCGCTGCGAGCGTCGCGCCCGCGAAAACGGACGCCAGGCCCGACGGCCCCCCCGCCTGCGTCGGCTGCGGCAAGGCCTTAACGAAGGCACAGAACGATCTCAGCATCCGCAACTACGGCGAGGCCCTCTGCCCGACCTGCCAGCGGGAAAAGCCCCGCGCCGACCGCGCCGCCGTCGTCGCGCGGTGACGGACGAAACGAGAAAGGCCCGACTGCCATTCGACAGTCGGGCCTTTCTCCCATGAGCGCTCACCTTCGGGCGAGGCGATGGGCACGTTGGAGCTGAGTAATCTGCGCGGGATCGGTCAGGGGGATAAGGAGGCGCTGGCCGGGAACAAGGGGGGCATCGGAGGCGAGGTGGTTGGCAAGGGCGATGGTCTCGACGCGGTCGAGTATGTAAACGTCCGGCGATCCGTATTCTCTCGCGTAGGTCCAGAGGGTGTCACCCGGATGCACCGTCACCGTCATCGCCGCCGGGGACGCCAACGGGGACTTGTAGGACAATGCTGCCGAATGGTACAGAGACAGCGCAAAACTGATCAGAAAGAACAACAGCACGGTCGCGGCGGCGGCGGCGAACAGCCGGTCTTCCCAGCGGCGGCTCACCAGGCGGCGCGCCTTCTTCGCCGGGGATGGTCGTTGCTCCTGCGTGCAGTCCTCCAAAACCAGCCGTGGGCGTACCGGACGCTCCCAGCGTGAAGCCGACTCTTTTCTCAGCGGGACAGTAGACATGGTTCCATTCTCCTCACCAAAGACAACGCACTACTTGAAACGGAATAATGCAAACTTTTGTTTGCCCAATCCTATTATACTCAAGATGTAGCGCCAAGTCAAGAAAATTCTGCCCACCGGCGGATTTTTTCAAACTTTTGTTTGACGAAGCGGCCTGCCGGTGGTATAATGGCCTCGATAGCACTCATTCGAACTTATTCATGATTATTCAGGGGAGACGAGAGATGAAAGCACTGACGGACAAGCAGCGGCAGATATTGGAGACTATTCGCCGGGGGATCGAGAAGCGCGGCCATGCCCCGACCCTGCGGGAGATCGGGGCCACCGTCGGCCTCAGCTCCAGTTGCACCGTCAAGAAGCACCTGGACAGTCTGGAGGCCAAAGGGCACATCCGGCGCGGCCGCTACAAGCGGAGCATCGAGCTGATGGAGGGCGGTGCGCCCGTGCCCCTGGGCCGCTCCGTCTGCGTCCCCCTGCTGGGCCGGGTCGCAGGCGGCGCGCCGATTCTGGCCGAGCAGTCCGCCGCGCCCGAGATGCTGCCTCTGCCCGTCTCCCTGCTGCGGCGCGGCGAAAGCGGCAATGACCTGTTCGCCCTAGAGGTCTACGGCGACTCCATGCGGGGCGTGGGCATTGCCGACGGCGACCTGGTGGTCGCCCGCCGTCAGGAGACGGCCTCAGACGGCGACATCGTGGTCGCGCTGCTCGACGACGAGGCCACCGTGAAGACGTTCTACCGCGAGCCGGACGGCATTCGCCTCCAGCCCGAAAACCCCGACTACACGCCGATCTTGTCCCGGGACGTGCGGATCATGGGCAAGGTGGCGATGGCGATCAAGCGGTTCTGATCCGTCGGGAGACCTACCCCTGGCCGCAAGCGGCCGGTCCCCTCCCTGCCAGGGAAGGGAAAGAGGGGACAAGCAGACGCCCTGGCGACAGCCTCCCCTCTTCGCCCCTTCCCTGGCAGGGAAGGGGCAGGTCGCTTGCGACCGGGGTTAGGTTCTCTTCCACCCCACCACCGCCAGTCCGATGGCGTAACACACGACGCCCAGCAGCAGGTACAGCAGCGCGCTGGTGACCCAGACCGTGTTGTCGCCGTAGCCGGCCAGTCTCTGCACGACCGGGAAGTTGCCCTCAAACGTCTCGTACACGCTATGGGGGCGCTGTAATGCCAGCGAGTAGGCGGACTGCCATAGGCCCAGCCAGGGGCACAGGTACAGCGTGTTGATCGCGGGGCTGCGCGCGGCCAGGGCCGCGTCGTGAACGGAGAGCGTCCCGTAGGAGAAGAACGGCAGAGCCATCCCCAGCACCATGAGCAGGTACAGCAGGGTCAGCGCCGCCCACCGGTTGCCCAGCAGCACGGACAACAGGAACCCCGCCCCGGCCAGTCCGACCACGACGGACGCCAGCAGACCCGCCGCCTGCCATATGAGCGGAGTCACCGTCCCCAGCCCCCTGGCCCAGAGCGGCATTGCCCCCCGCATTCCAATCCCAAATGGCATAACCACCCGTTGCCCCACGCTTAAATGCAAGGCGGCGAACATTAGGCCCGCGATCAGCGCCGTCAGCAGCAGCGCGAACGGCAGGGCCGAGGGCAGGGCCGCGTCCCCGAAGGCGCGGCGCGGCGTCCAGCCGGAGAAGAACGCCGCCAGTGTGTGCCGCCGGGGCGGCCACTCCGTCAGATCGCCCGTGACAAACACCGGCACGAACAGGATGACGGCGGCCAGCGCCGCCGTCGTCAGGAAGCCGATTTGGATGGCATCCGGCATCCCGCCGGCCATCGGGCTGAAGATTATGCCATTGCCGAACAGCAGCAGCAGCCCGCAGAACGCCAGGGCCGCCAGGCGCATCCCCCACGCGCGCCGCGCCGGGTAATCCTCCAGGCGGTTGATGCAGGCCAGCACCAGCAATGTTCCCAGCGCCCCATTGACCAGCAACGCCGGTATCCAGGCCGCCAGCGTCCAGCCGTAGTAGTGTTCCTGAGTCACCGCCCCCGTCACCGCGCCGATGGGGTTCAGGGCGGCCAGGCCGATGCCGGGGTAGTTGTTGATCCCCGGCACGGCGAACGGGAACGTCAGCGCGAACCACAGGAAGATGGAGCCGTAGGAGAGGGCGGTCGCCGTGGCCGTGTTGGCCGCGTAGGCCGACCAGGCCAGCCCGATGGCCCCGAGCACGAACGCATCGCATACCAGCAACAGGTAGCCGAAGAAGACCTCGCCCGGTGAGACGCCCCCCAGCAGGAAACACAGCGAGACCAGCGGCAGGGACGACGTCAGCAGGAGCACGATAAACGACACCGAGGACGCCAGCTTGCCCAGGGCGATCGCGCGCGGGGGCAGCGTCGTCGAGCGCAGCATCTCGAACGTGCGCTGCTCGCGCTCGATGGAGATCGCCCCCGCCGTCAGTGCCGGCGTGATCAGCGTCACCAAGATCGCCTGCGCGTAGAACAGGGTCAGGAAGAACGTCCGCCCGACCGTGAATCCGGCCTGGCCGCCCCCGCCGTAGTCCATCCCGTTCTGGTGCGAGTTCCACCAGGCCAGGTACGCGAAGAACAGCGTCAGCGACAGCAGCAGCAGGTAACTGAACAGCAGCCAGTATGCCCGCGACCCCCGCATCCGGCTCCGAAACTCCTTGGTCACGACCGGGTTGTCCAGCGTCCATTGCCTCATCGTCCCGTCCCTCCTGTCCCACTGTCGGAGGATTCACGGGGCTGAAGCCCCATGCTTTCGGGTGCAAAAGCCCGCCTGCGCGGGCGAAGAACGGCTTGTCTTCAGCCCGCGCAGGCGGGCTTTTGCTCTCCAAGCCCGGCGCTTCAACGCCGGGTGAGACGAATCACTTGTTGAAGGTCGTCAGGAACTCGTCGTAGAGGGCGCGGGGGACGAGCTTCCACTGTTTGACGGCCTCCTCGATGGGGACGCCGACGATCTCCGTGCCCTGCTGGGCGACCATCTGGCCGAACGCGCCCTGATGCACCATCTCGGCGGCCTTGATGCCGACGCGGGTTCCCAGGATGCGGTCGAACAGGGTCGGCGAGCCGCCGCGCACGGTATGGCCCAGCACCACGTCGCGGGTCGGGAAGCCGGTGCGTCTCTCAATCTCCTTGGCGATGGCCGGTCCGATGCCGATGTCGCCCAGTTGAGGATGACCGAAGGCGTCCAGCGGCGCGTTCTCCGACGCCTGTGCGCCCGGAATCTCACAGCCCTCGCTGACGGCGACGAGGCCGTAGGTCTTGCCGCGCGCGTAGATCTTCTTGAGGTGCTCGCAGCAGGCGTCCAGGTCCACCTCCACCTCCGGGATGAAGACGTAGTCCGCCCCGCCGGCGATGCCGGACCAGAGAGCGACCCATCCGGCGTGGCGACCCATGATCTCCACCACGATGATCCGGTCATGGGAGCGGGCCGTGTCGCGCAGGCGGTCCAGGGCATCCAGGGCGACCGAGGCGGCGGAGTCGAAGCCGAAGGTGTAGTCGGTCTTGTCCAGATCGTTGTCCATCGTCTTGGGCACGCCGACGGTCTTGACGCCGTGCCGGTGGTACAGCTTGGAGGCCACGCCCAGCGTGTCCTCGCCGCCGAGGGCGATCAGGGCATCCAGTTCAAATTTCTTGATATTCTCCAGCACGGCCTGAAGCTGCTTTTCCTTGCCCTCGGCGAACGGGTTGGTGCGCGAGGAACGCAGGATGGTGCCGCCCTGGTCAATGATGCCCTCCACGCGCTCCAGGGTCAGCGGCTCCGTGTTGCCTTCAACCAGTCCCTTCCAGCCCTGCGTGAAGCCAATGATCTCGTCGCCGTAGTCCAGCAGGCGCAGGACCGCGCCCCGAATGGCCGGGTTCAGGCCGGGGCAGTCGCCGCCGCCCGTCAGCATTCCAATCTTCATCTCTCGTGTCTCTCCTGAACGTTGATCAAAACGGATAAACGGCCTGATTATACCCGAAGCCGGCCGGATTACGGCTTGGCCGCAGGAGGCCAGCCGGCCTGCCAGTACGGACAGCCCGCTGAAATCGGGTACACTCAATCTGTTATCACCCATCGGACAGGAATGAGACGTGCCCGGAGACAAGACGTTTTACATCACGACCCCCATCTACTACGTCAACGGCGTGCCCCATGTCGGCTCGGCGACGACGACGCTGCTGTGCGACGCCTTGGCCCGCTACCACCGCCTGCGCGGCGAGCCGACCTTCCTGCTGACCGGCACCGACGAGCACGCGCAGAAGGTGGCCGACGCCGCCGCCAAAGCCGGCGAAACCCCGCAGGCGTTCGTGGACCGCATCTCCCAGAATTACATTGAGTGCTGGCGGTTCCTGAACATTTCCAACGACGACTTCATCCGCACGTCCGAGCCGCGCCACAGGCGGGTGGTGGCGGAGGTGTTCCGCCGTTTGCAAGACAGCGGCGACATCTACGCAGGGCAGTACGAGGGCTGGTACTCGGTCGCCGACGAGACGTTTTTTCGGGACTCGGAGGTGGCGGACGGGCGGGCCATCGAGACCGGGGCCGTTGTCGAACGAGTGACGGAGGAGGTCTATTACTTCCGCCTGTCTGCCTACGGCGACCGGCTGCTCCAACACATCCAGGATAACCCGAACTTCTTGCAGCCGGACACGCGGCGCAACGAAGTGATTGCCTTCATCAAGGAGGGCCTGCGCGACCTCGCCATCTCCCGGCGCAACACCGGCTGGGGGATTCCCGTCCCGGAGGACCCCTCGCAGGTGGTCTACGTTTGGTTCGACGCGCTGATCAACTATTTGACGGTGACGGGCTGGCCGGAAAATCCCGACTGGGAAGTCCTCTGGCCCGCCGACGTGCATCTGGTCGGCAAGGAGATTTACACCCGCTTCCACGCCACGCTCTGGCCCGCCATGCTGATGGGCCTGGGGCTGGGCCTGCCCGGCACCGTCCTGGGGCACGGCTGGTGGCTCATTGAAGGCGAGAAAGGCTCCAAGTCCAAGGGCAACATCCCCACCCCGCAGGACGTGGCGGCCGATCTGGCGGCGCGCAGCGGCGCAAGCCCCGAGGTCTGCGTGGACGCCCTGCGCTACTATCTTATTCGCGGCATTTCGTTCACCGGCGACGCCGAGTTCTCCGCCGCCGCCCTGGTGGACCGCTACAACTACGAACTCGCCAACGACCTGGGCAACCTGCTCCACCGGACGCTGAACATGCTGAAGCAGTACGCCGGCGGCACGGTCCCGGGCGGCGCGGCGGCCCGCACGGCGGACGGCGCCCTGGCGTTTCTGTCGCGTGAAGTCACCCAGGACGCGGAGCGGGCGATGACCGCCCTCGACCCCGCCGGGGCGCTGTCAGTCCTCTGGAAACTGGTGGGCGCCGGCAACAAGGAGATTGACACCCAGGCTCCCTGGAAGCGGCACAAGGCCGGCGACACGGAGGGCGTCGCCGACGCCCTCTACGCCGCCCTGGAGACCCTGCGCATCATCAGCGTCCTGCTTGCCCCGTTCCTGCCGCACGTCGCCGGGCGCGTCCGGGAACAACTGGGCCTGACGGATGCGCCGCGGTGGGCGGATGCCGCGCAGTGGGGCCTGCTCCCCGCCGGAACCAAGACGCAGGAGGCGCAGCCCATCTTCCCGCGCATAGACATCAAGAGAAATGCCAACCCCCTGCCTGCAAAGGAGCCAGCCGTGACCGAACCCGCCGCGCCTGCCGCGCCGACTGCCGACCTGATCACCATTGACGAATTCGCCCGCGTCCAACTGCGCGTCGCCGAGATCAAGACCGCCGAGCGCATCGAGAAGGCGAAGAAGCTGCTCCGGCTGACCGTGGACGTGGGCGAGGGCACGGACCGGCAGCTGGTCGCCGGCATCGCCGAGAGCTACGCGCCCGAAGACCTGCCGGGCCGCAAGATCGTCGTCGTCGCCAACTTGCAGCCCGCCACCATCCGGGGCGTCGAGTCGCAGGGGATGCTGTTGGCTGCCACCGACGCCGACGGCAGGATCATCCTGATGACGCCGGAGCGGCTCGACATCGCGCCGGGGGCGAAAGTGAAGTAGGACCTAACCCTGGCCGCAAGCGGCCTGTCCCTTCCCTACCAGGGAAGGGTGAGGAACGGGCCGCGGTAGTGACCCTGGCCTGCTCCCTTTGTCCCTTCCCTAACAGGGAGGGGACAGCCGCGAGGAACGAGCGGCAGGGGTAGGTTCCGGCTCCGGTCACTCCTCCCAGCCCCGCACGATGGCGTCGCTGACCTTCGCCACGCGCGCCATCTCGCGCACGTCATGGACGCGGACGATGTCCGCTCCGCCCGCGATGCTCAGGGCGACCGCCGCCGACGTGCCCTCCCGGCGGTCGTTCGGGTCGTCCGTGCCCAGGACCCGGCCCAGAAATTTCTTGCGCGACGCCCCTACCACCAGCGGATACCCCAGCGCCTTCAGCTCCGGCAGCCGCCGCAGGATTTCCAGATTGTGCCGGGCCGTCTTGCCGAAACCCAGCCCCGGATCGAGCCAGATCTGCTCGTCACGGATGCCCTGGGAGCGGGCGTGGACGATCTGGCGCTCGAAGAAGGCGCAGATGTCGGCCACCACATCGTCATAGTGGGGGCGCAGGGGGATGTCGCGGGGTGTGCCCAGCAGGTGCATGAGGATGACGGGGACGGCCCGCGACGCGATCAATGGGGCCATCTGCGGGTCAAAGGTCAGGCCGCTGATGTCGTTGACGAGGGACGCGCCCGAGTCAAGGGCGGCGGCGGCGACCTCGGCCTTGTAGGTGTCCACGGAGAGGGGCAGGCGGGGGAGATCGGCGGCCAGCCGCGCGATCACGGGCAGGACACGGCGCTTCTCCTCGTCGGCGGGGAGGGGAGACCTGTCGCCGAAGGTGGCCGGGCGGGTGCTCTCGCCGCCGATGTCCAGGATGTCCGCGCCGTCCGAGGCCATCTGGCGGGCGTGACGGACGGCCGAGTCCGGGTCGGCGTAGAGGCCGCCATCGGAGAACGAATCGGGCGTGACGTTGAGGACGCCCATGACGAGGGTGCGCCGCCCCAGCGCCTGCCGCCAGTCGGTGGTCACGGGCTGACTCAGTTGTAGAAGCGGACGCCGCCCCAGGCGGCGACCGAGGGCGCGCCGACCGCGTCCAGAAACTGGTGCTGCGCCAGCGCCTGCAGCCGTGCCTGGCCGCCCTCGCTTAAGAAGAAGCCGCGCTCCGCCGCCGCCTCCACCGTGTCCTGGCGCAGCTTCTGCCGGAAGTAACGGTCCTCGGACGCCAGCAGGAGGATCTGATGTATCTGATACTCGTCCAGCGACTGCAGGGCCTCGGCGGCGTCATTGTGAATCTCGCTGTCGGGCGCGGCCATGTCCAGGGCGCGCGCGTATTCCCCGACGGCCGCCTTGAGGCTGCCCTGCTGCTGCAACAGCATCGCCCGCTTGAAGTGATGGACCGGGCTGAGGGGGTCCAGGAAGATCATCTCGCCCGCCACCCGCACCGCCTTGTCGATCTGCCCCATCTGCAAGTACGCCACGCAGAGCACGTCGCGCGCGAACAGCGAGCGCGGCGCGAGCCGAACCAGTGCCTTGCCCTCGGCGATGACCTCGTTGAAGCGACCGGCCTCCAGTAGCGTCTCGATGAGCGCCTCACGCGGGTCACGCTCGCCGGGGCTGAGGTGCTGCGCCCGCCGCAGGGCGTCCACCGCCGGCTCGATGCGCCGCGCCTCCCGGTACAGCAGCCCCAGGCGGAAAAAGGCCGCGGAGTCATCGGGCCGCAGCGCCGCCACTTCCGACTGGCATTCAATCGCCTCGTCCACCCGCCCGGCGTCCGCCAGCGTCTCCGCCCGTCGCGCCAGCCGCCGCGCCCGCGCCTGCAATCGTCGGCGTTCGGGGGGCGAAACCTCCTCCGAAGAGATCACATTCATGCGCATGAGTCCTTTTTATTTTGGTGACGTCTTTGTTAAGGTGAAGCATACCCAATTTTCGCGTAAATTCCCTCCCGCGTCTACAAAACCGGCAGTGAGGGCCCCGAGGGCGGCTTGTCGCGTGTCGGCACAGTGCAGTTGCTCAGGGTCCCATCGCTGGCGCAGTCCTGGCAGCCGCCCTCGGCGTGGTCCACACAGCCGGGCACCTCGCCGATGTCTTTCAGGCGCACCTCGACGAACTGCTGGTTCTCGAGCTGCACCGTCAGCATCTGCCGCAGCGCGTCCGCCTCCTCCACCTTGGCCCGGCCCAGCGGGGTCATCACGACCATGCCCGGCTGCGGCAGGGCGGGACGGGACGGGTTCGCCTCATCGTGCTCGTAGCGCAGGCAGCACATCAGCTTGCCGCACAGGCCGGTGAACTTGGACGGGTTCATCGCCAGGCTCTGGCCCCTGACCATCTTGATGGAGACGGGCGCGAACTCGCGCAGGAACGTGGAACAGCAGGTGGGACGCCCGCAGGGGCCGATGCCGGGGTACAGCTTCGCCTCGTCGCGCGCCCCGACCTGGTGCATCTGCACCCGCGTACGCAGCGCATGGGCCATCTCGCGCACCAGATCACGGAAGTCCACGCGCCCATCGGCGACAAAGTGGAACGTCACCTGCGATCCGTCGTAGGCCCACTCGGCCTCGATCAGTTTCATGGGCAGGTCCAGCCAGGCGATCTTCGCCTGGCAGACCCGGAACGCCTCGGCCCGCCGCCGCTCGCTGCGCTCGCGCCGCGCCCAGTCGTCCGGCGTCGCCCGCCGCAGGACGCGCCGCAGCGGCGCGGGCGCGTCGGCATCGGGCACCGCCCGCGCCCGCGTCTTGACGAACCCAAAGTCGCTGCCGTGCGCCGACTCGACGATCACGGCCTCATCGGGCCGCAGGTCCAGCTCGCCCGGCGCAAAGGGTGTCATCGGGCCGACCGGCTTGAACGCCACTTCCACAACGATTGGCATGGGATACCTGTTGCAACGCCCCCGCAGGGGCGGACCTTTCCATTTAATGGAACGCCGCAGAGGTCGCTGCGGCCTATCTCCCCAGCAGACGCCTCAGCACCCGCCCCAGCAGGGCCGCCCCGAACGGATCGGCGGGCGTGGGGGGAGCCGCGTGCAGGTGACGCGGGGGCAGGGCGCTCTCCCGGAACTGCGCCAGGACGCGCTCCCGCGAACCATGTTCGGCCTCGGACGGGGGCGCGGGCGCGGCCAGCGCGGCGCGGGCCAGGCGGACAATGCCCGCCGGCTCGTCGTCAGCCGCCTCGCCGGCCGACCAGGACGGTTTCTCCGACATCAGGCCTCGCCTCCTTCCGCGCGCGCGACGGCGAGGCCACCGCGCTGTTCTCCACCACCAGACGCCGCTCCAATTCGGCCCGCAGCGCCACCACGGCCCGGTGCAGCAGCGACTTGGCCGCCGCCTCGGACCGGCGCATCAGCGGC
Source organism: Armatimonadota bacterium (assembly GCA_019239955.1). GTDB lineage: Bacteria > Armatimonadota > Armatimonadia > Armatimonadales > Capsulimonadaceae > JAFAZD01. The sequence continues at coordinate 10,723 of JAFAZD010000367.1, forward strand.
GCGACCTCCCGCAGCGACAACTCGCCCAGGAAGCGGTAGATCAACACCTCGCCCTGATCCGCCGGCAGCGCGGCGATGGCGTCGCGCACCATCTGCTGCACCTCGCGCCGCTCGACGATCTCCTGCGGCGTCGGGCCGGCGTCGCAGCTCGTCAGCAGGGCGCGCAGGCCCCGCACGGTGGGCTCGTCCAGCGACACGGTCCCCATCGGCGGGCGCTGCCGCCCGCTGTCGGCGATAAGGTTGAGGGCGATCCGGTGCAGCCAGGGGTAGAGCGAGCGCCGGCCGCTCGGCAGGGATGCGAACCGGAAGCGCGGCAGGTGGGCGAGGGCGCGCAGGAAGGTCTCGCCGGCCACGTCCTCGGCGTCGCTGGCGTTGCCCAGCTTCAGATAGGCCAGCCGGTAGACGCGCGCGTAGTAGCGTCCGTGCAGCCGGGCGAACGCCTCCGCGCTCCCCCGCTGCGCCGCCGTCACCAGGGCCTCGTCGCTCGGCTCCTCCGCGCCGCGTTCGGCCCCCAGCGCCATCACGATCAGACCGCAGAACATTGAGTCGCTCCGCCCCCACTATACCATACGCGATTTAAAAACGCAACCGGACAAACTTGCCGGGGGTTGACTCTTTTCTCATTGATCGCTATTATATATTTTGATAACTTATGATAAGAAAGGACAAGGCAATGGAAGAGCAGAATGAAGAGGGCCTCTACACCCTGGACGAGGCGGTGCAGTTCCTGGGGACGAGCAAGCCGACGCTGTACCGCCTGCTGAGTCAGGGGGACTTGAAAGGGCTGAAGGTCGGGCGGCAGTGGCGGTTCCGCAAGGCCGACCTGATCGCCTACATGGAGCGGGGCCCCGTCGCCGTCGCCGCCGCGCCACCCGACGTGCTGGACGGTGAACTGGCGGCGATAGCGGACCAGCTGCGGCAGGTGGGCCAGGAGATGACCGAAATCCGTGACCCGGAAATGGATGACGGTGAGCGCAAGACCGTGCAGCTGGCCCACTCCATCATGAAACTGGCCCTGGCTCAGTACGCCAGCGACATTCATTTGGAGCCGGCCCGCCTGGACGGCGAGAATGTCTCGCTGCTGCGCCTGCGCGTGGACGGCGTTCTGCACGAGATACGGCGCATGGCCTTCCCCATCCATGAGGGGCTGATCGCGCGCTTCAAGATCATGGCGGAGATGAATGTGAACGAGCATCGCCTCCCGCAAGATGGGCGCATCTCCGTCCGGCACGAGGACAAGGATTTCGACTTCCGGGCGAGCATCATTCCAGCCATGTACGGAGAGGCCGTCACCATCCGCATCCTCGCCCGAAATGATGTCCTGATCGGCCTGGACAAGATTGGCCTGACCGTCGAGGACGGAGCCCTCATCCAGCGCCTGATCCAGAAGCCGAACGGTCTCCTGTTGGTTGCAGGGCCAAGCGGGAGCGGCAAGACAACGACCGTCTATAGCTGCCTGGAAGCAAAGGCCTGCCCCGAGGTCAAGACGCTGACTATCGAGGACCCTGTGGAATACCTGCTGCCCTACACGACACAGATGCAGGTGAACAAGAACAGCGGCCTGACCTTCCCCGCAGGACTGCGCTCGTTGATGCGCCAGGACCCGGACGTGATCTACGTCGGCGAGATTCGTGACCTGGAGGCGACCAAAATCGCCGCCGAGGCATCCCTGACCGGCCACCTGGTACTGACGACGCTGCACACCAACGACGCGCCCTCTGCCCTGTCCCGTCTGCTGGAATTGGGGCTGGAGCCACACCTGATTTCCGCGACCGTCATTGGCGTCGTCGCGCAGCGCCTGTGCCGTAAGATTTGCGAGCAATGCAAGGAATCGTACCGGGTCGCTGCCCGCGACCTGTTGCGCTTCGGGCTGGAGCCGGACACCCCTGACCAAACGATCACTCTCTACCGAGGGCGCGGCTGCGAGCGTTGCCGTCAGCGGGGATACTTCGGCCGCACGGCCATTTTCGAGATACTGGAATTGACCGAGGAGATCAGGGACTTAATCATCGCACATGCTCCGCAGACGGAGATCGCCGCCGCCGCGCAGGCCGCCGGCATGAACACGCTGCGGCAGGCCGGGTTGCTTAAAGTCCTGGATGGGGTCACGACGCCCGACGAGGTGATGCGGGTCATCTCCACCAGCGTGTGAGATTCCTCATCCCCCGGCCCCTTCTCCCTCACCCGCTCGTTCCTCGCTGGGGAGAAGGGGAGACAGAAAAAGCCCTGCGGGGCAGGAACCCTCTTCCCACAAGGGAGAGGGTGGCGAGCCTCGGCGAGCCGGGAGAGGGAGGGCGACTACGGCAACCCTTCCGGCAGAATCTCGAACTGGTTGCCCCAGGGGTCGCGGACGTAGAAGCGCGGGTAGCCCATCGGGATCGCGGCATCGTCCACCGCATACCCCAGCGCCTTCATCTGCTCCCGCGCGGCCTCGACATCCGCGACGGCCAGCGCCGTGTGTCCGTCACCGACGATCCCCTCTTCGGGATAGCCGACGTGGAACTTGATCGGCCCGGCCTCAAACCAGAGGACGGATATGTGCGCCAAACTCGACGGCTTCGGGTATTCCGTCAGCCCCAGCGCCTGCCCGTAGAACCGCCGCACGTCATCCGGCGACGCCCCCGGAGCCAACAGATAGATGTGATGCGTTGTCATTCCGCCATGACCTCCAATGCGTCCTCCGCGATCTCACGCGCCCACAGGTTGCCGTTGTTGCGAATCTCCACGAAGTACGGGACGGCGGCCTCGCCGAACTTCATCAACGCTGCCGCCGACGCGCCAGCCAGCACGTCCTCGTTGGCCGCTCGGCGCACCCGCTCCGCCAGCGGCGGGATGGCGCGTGGGTCGCCGAGTTCGCCCAGGGCCAGTGTCGCGTCATAGGCGACCTCTTCCTGGGGGTCGTCCGTCATCGCCAGAATGGTCTCAAAGGCGCGCGGGTCGCGGATTTTCCCCAGCGCCCAGACGGCGCGATACCGCACCTGCGCGCCGGGATTCTTCGCGGCTTCCAGCAACGCCTCCACCGCCTTCGGGCCGAAGCGAATCAGCCGGCGTTCGGCACGGTAGGAGATCGCTTTGTCCGCGCTTGCCAGGTCGACGATGTGCTTTCGGATGCGCCGGGCGCTGTCGGGACTAATTCCCATCGGCAGGAGCCTTCCGGGCGATGACATAGGTGAACGATGCCATCGTATCCTCTTGGGGCCGGTACGTCCAGTACTCCGTCCGGTCCAGCAGACGCCAGCCGGCGTCGGCGGGGAAGCAGGCCATCAGCTCGTCCGGCGCGGCGCAGAACAGGCCCTCCAAATCCGCGCCCCAGGCCAGCATCGCGGGGCTGAAGACGCCCACGGCGCAGAGGCCGCCGGCCTTGGTCGTCCGCTGAAGTTTTCCGATATGCTCCGGCGCTTCCTCCGGCGGAAGGAACTGGAACACGTTCGCGGCGAGAGCGATGTCATACTCGGCTTCGGGATAGGCGAAGTCCCGCACGTCCTGCACGGCGGCGTCCACGCGAGACATCGAGAGGCCGTGCTTCTGAAAGAGAGCCGCCATCTTTTCCAGACCCGTCGGCGCGATGTCGCGGGCCACGACGCGCAGCCCCGTCGCCGCGAGATACAGGGTGTCGCGTCCCTCGCCGCACCCCAAATCCAGGGCGACGGCATTTTCCGGGTCGCCGCCGAACACCCGAAAGAAGGACAGCGTCGTCCGCGCGAGCTGACTCGGCTCCTCGCCGAACGTGTACGTGTTCGTATCGGCGGCGAACACCGCCTCCCAATCGCGCGGCGGGCGGAAGACGGATGGGATTGTTTCATCGGTCACGGCTCCTGATTCGCCGCAACCGTAAGACTTTCCTTTTTGCGGTAACTTTTCGCCCCCATGTCCCCACTAAAAGAAGTGTATCACAGACAGGCAGCGTTTCTTTGAAGCAGAAATCCGACGGCGAACTCGTGTCCCTGACGCGCTCCGGGCAGAAGCGGGCGTTCGGGCAATTAATCACACGTCATCTCCCGCTGGCGCGGCAGGTCGCAACCGCCATGGTCGGGAACGGCGACATCGCGCAGGAACTGGCGCAGGAGGCCCTGCTGCAAGCCTATCTGTCGCTGGACCACCTGCGGGAGCCGGAGCGGTTCAGAAACTGGCTCTGCGGCATTGTCCTCAACGTCTGCCGGAGTCATCTGCGGGAACAGCAGGCCGGCAGAGACCTGCTGGCCGCACTGCCCCGGAGCGCCGCACCGGATGCATGGGTCCTGGCGGAGCGGCGGGAACGGCAGGACTTGGTGCGAGAGGCCATTCGGGCGCTGTCCCCCGAAAATCGGGCGGCCGTGGAACTGTTCTACGACGAGCAACGCAGCTTACAGGAGGTCGCGGCGGCGCTCCGCATCTCCGTGGCCGCCGTCAAGGGCCGTCTGCATAAGGCCCGCCGGCAGCTCCGGGCGCAACTGCTGCCCCTGTATCCCGACCTGGCGGCTGTATTACCACGAAAGCAAAGGAGAAAGCGAATGGTGAAAGTGACGGTGAGCGGCGTGTATGTGTACGCCCAGCAGGAAGAGCCTGTGCGCCATTTTCTGCGGCTGACGGACGAGGCGGGGCGTCACATGCGGATTTGGATCGGCCAGGGCGAGGCGGTTTCGATCAGCTACGTCCTGGCCAAGACCCCGGCGGAGAGGCCGATGACCCTGGACTTCATGGCCAATCTGCTCCGGGAGATGGGGGCCTCTCTGGAAGAAGTCCGCATCGAGACGCTGAAGAACGAGACGTTCTACGCGGTGGTGAAACTCAACGTCGCGGGCCAGTCCCGGACGATGGACGCCCGCCCCAGCGACGCCATCGCGCTCGCCGTCCGCACGGACAGCCCCATTTTTGTGGCGGATGACATCGTCAGGGCCATGGAGGAGGCGGACGCCACTCCTCCGGCGGACGAGGCGCAGCCGCTCTCGCTGGTCTCGGTAGAAGATGCCGCCGGCCTGGCGGCGGGGATCATCCAGCGGGCCATTCAGGAGAAGGCCAGCGAGATCACCTTCGGGATAGGCCCCGGACAAGCAGGCGTCCACGTCCTTTACAAGATCGCCGGCGTTCTCCACGACAAGATGACCCTGCCGAGGCAGTCTTTGGAGCCGCTGGTGGCACGCTTCAAGGTGATGGCCGACATGGATCTATCGCACCCGGAGACGGCGCAGAAGGGCCACTGGCCTGCCCCCAATATGAGGGCCACTCGATAGGTTAGTCTCTCTGGTCGTTTCCCTGGCTCGAGAGCCAGGACTGCTTGAACTCCAGCGGGG
>JAFAZD010000091.1 GCA_019239955.1 Armatimonadota bacterium
GGCGGGGCCTACACCGACGCGTCGGGCAATGCCTGGCAGGCCGACGCCGACTACACCGGCGGGGCCACCTGGTCCTTCCAGGGCCTGAGCATCACCGGCACCAGCGATCCCGAACTCTACCGCGACGTGCGCTACAGCGCCGCCACCTTCGGCTACACGCTGCCCGCCAGCCCCGGCAGCTACACCCTCAAGCTCCACTTCGTGGAGGGAGACGCCCGCTGCCTGACACCCGGCACCCGCACCTTCAACGTCAGCGTCAACGGCACGCAGGCGCTGAGCAGCCTCGACGTGTGCGCCGCCGCCGGGGGGCTGGGCAAGCCCCTCGACGAGAGCATCCCCGTCACCGTCGCGTCCGGGGGCAGTGGCGTCACCGTCACCTTCCAGACCATCAGCTACGGCGCCATGGTCTCCGCACTCGAGCTCATTCCGCAGGGCGCGTCATCCGCCACGCGCCCCGAGTCGCCGCCGGCCCCGTGATCGTTCCTGCCAAGATCAGGCGGCAGCCTTGATGCTGGGCAGTCCCAGGTAACTTCGGATACAGGGCTCGTCGGGGGCGAGGACGCCGCCGCTGATCGAAAAGCAGGAAAGCAACAAGCCCGACAAGGACTAACCTGCGCTGGTGACGCCCAGTTGCCGGCGCAGCCCCCAGAGGTCCAGGGTGGCCCAGCGCTCGGCGATCCTGCCGTCGCCGTTGATGCGCCACTCGACAAAGCCGGTGAGCGCGAAGGGCTTTCCCGTCGCCGGGATGCCGAAGACGTCCCCGGTGTGGGTCCCGCGCCAGGTGTTGCGCACGACGACCCGGTCGCCCTCGGCGACGATGTCCTCGATCGTGGCGTGCAGGTCCGGGATCGCCGCATGCAGGTAGCGTATCCACTGCCGCACCGCCTCGGGGCCTTGCGGCGCGCCGGGCGGGCTGGCGTGGTCGAAGAAGTCGTCCGCCATGTCCGTGTCAATGACGGACAGGTCCTTGTCGTTGATCGCGGCCTCGAACTGGCGGCGCACGAGCGCCTTGTTCGTCTCCAAAGACATATCGTGTTCCCTCCTCGGAAACTCTGGCGGGCCAACTACCCGTGAGCACTGCTGCTGGCCGTAGAGCCGCCAAGATTGTACCCGGAGGGCGTCCCGTCAGACGCATGTGACATAAGCGCGATTACCGGAACCAGAATCGGGGCGGGACGCCGCCCGGCGACCCCGACCCCTCGCCCGCGCGCCCGGAACGCGGTGAAATCCGGTAGACACGGCCCGGTAGACACCGGGGCCTGTCTACCGGACGCCCGTTCGCCCGGCCGCTGAAGAGGCCGGGCGAACGAATTCGCGCGCAGAACGGTCGGGCCTCCCGATGGACGTCCATCGGGAGGCCCGGGGCGATCTCGTCAGGGCCGCAGAGAGACGAGCCGGGGAGGCAGGCGCAGCGCCGGCGCCGGTATGACGGGCTTCCACCGCGTCACTGGGACGGGCGCCAACACCGGGGCGGGCGCCGACACCGGGGCGCTCACCGACGCCGGGACGCTCACCCTCGGGGAGAGCTTGAAGGCGACGTCCTGCGCCAGGCCCGCGATGGGGATGCTGAGCGCCCCGCCGCTCGAGGCCAGCGTCTGCACCCCCGTCTTGCTGCCCGTGCCGGGGTCCCAGGTCTCCACCGTGTAGACGCCGTCCGCGAGGCCGGGGACGGTGAGGACGCCGGAGACCGGGGCGACCGGCACCCCCTCGGCCAGGTTCACCCAGGTCGCCTGGCGGTTGTAGGCGTACACATAGGCTTGGCCGGCCGTGACGTCCTTCTGGCCCAGGGCCAGGATGCCGGAGTCGGAGGAGACGGCGGCCACGTCGCGCCACCGGCCGTTGTCCACGGGCAGGCCGGCCAGGAAGTTCTGGACGTAGCCGTAGTAGCGCTGGGCGTGGACGTGGTTGAAGAGGGCGTTGTTCGCGCCGAAGAACTCGGCGATGGTCGGCATCGGGCCGATGCTCCCCCAGGCGAGGCCGCGCAGGAAGTTGCTCTGCGGGTCGTAGGTGGGATTGTTGATCCAGCTCTGCACGTAGGACGTGACCGCCGGCGTGTCCACCATGTTCGTCTCGCCGATGACCACCGGCATCCCCGCGAACGGCGCGCCCGACGCGCTCTGGATGATGTCGCCGAGGTATTCCCCCAGGCTCGCCGAGTCGGAAAGCATGCTCGGCTCCCCGAAGCCCATCTTCAGCCACGTGCTCCCGTCGGGGGCCGTGATCGTCACGTCGCTGAAGTAGGCCTGCCCGTGACTGAGACAGAGCGCCTGGAAGAGCAGGGCACCGTTCGTGTGGAGGCCCGCCCCCTGAACGCCCGCGCCCGACGTGGTGAACGTGAACGAATACGGCGTCCAGTTGGGGACCACCTGGGCCGGCGGCGAGGTGCGCCCGGTGACGGTGATGTCCGGGCTGTTGGCCCACAGCTCAATGTCCGGGCCGTGGAGGTCGGAGTTGGAGCCGGGCGCGAACGCGGCGTCGGGGGAGGTCTTATACTGGTACGTGACCGTCCAGGTCCCATTGCCCCGGAAGCCGGCCTCCGGGTAGTAGCACACGGAACCCGGCCAGGTGATGCCGGCGTACTGTGTCCCCAGCGGGCTGAGGGCCAGCGCGCCCTCGCCGGGGCCGGGGCCGCCGGTCGGCTGGACGCCGACCCCGGGGGTGGTGTCCGTGCCCGCGAACGGCAGCGCGCCGATGCCGCCGTTGACGTAGCCCTCGTAGCGGTGGATCTGCAGGTCGTCAATGTCGGGGTAGTCGGCCCGGTCCAGGAAGATTTCGAAATCGAGCAGCGTCGAGGTGTGCCAGCCGGAGGTCGTCGCCAGCACCCGGTGGTCGGCGGCGTCGGCGTGGACGGCGGCGGCGAAGGACTGCGCCCCGGCCAGATAGTTGCCGTCGTTGGGGTCGCCCTCGTTGACGTGCTCGACCGAGAGGACGGCGGTGGAATACCCCCAGCGGCCCATGAAGTAGCGGGCGAAGTAGCGCTGGAAGCGCAGCACCGCCGTGTCCGCCGTGGGCGACGTGCTGCCCCCGACGGCGTTCTCCATGTTCTGGGGCGCGATGCTGCCGTCGGGGGCGATCTCCCCCCAGAGGGTGTCCTCGTGCTGGAAGGTGACGAGGCTCAGGTGCTGCTCGTGGGGCAGGCCCTCGCCGGTCAGGACGAGGCTGTCCACGACGCCTGAGTCGTTCTGGCCCCAGGTCGTCACCCAGTCCCAGTTGCCGATCATGTTCTCGCCGCTGGCGTCCTCGGTGAGGGCGTAGCCGCTCAGGTAGGCGGGGACCTGCCGGCTGCCGTCGCGCGTGTGGATGGTGAGCAGGCGGTCGAGCGCCGCGTCCTGGGTGAACGGGGAGCCGACGGGGATGTGGAACGTGGCCTGCTGCCAGGCCGTCGTCGCCCGGAGCGGGACGGACTGGTCGGGGACGGGATACCAATCGAAGACCAGGGTGGGGGACGTGGTGGCCGTCGCCAGCTTCACCCAGGTGGTGAAGGTGTAGGAGTGAGTCGTGGTGTCCAGGAGCGGATGGAGCTGCGGGCTGTTGGCGGCGGGCATGTAGTAACTGTAGCGGCCCGCCGGCGAGGGGACGCTGACGAAGCTGTCGCCGTCCGGGTTGTAGTCCCCCCAGCTGGTCGTGGTTGAGATCGCGGTCACGCCGGTGGCGGCCAGCCACGCGCGGGACGTGCCGACGGCCCCGCTGTCACTGACCTTCTGGAGCAGGGCGGGGTTGTCGGCCCCGCTGGCCGCCGGGTCCAGAAACGGCGTCCCGTCGCTGTAGCGGAAGTAGCGGGAGTCGGTCGGCGAGACCGAGAGGAAGCCGTGATTGGTGGACGTGGATACGGCAATGGTCCGGGGGGCCGAGAGCGCCTCGCCCTGGGCGTCCTGCACCCGCACCCGGTACTGCCAGGTCCCCACGGCGTCGGGGGCGAAGCGCAGGCGCCAGTCCCTCTCCCCGGTCGGCAGCCGATTGGCGTCGTACCCCTCGTACCAGAAGGCCGGCTGGACCAGCGCCTGAGACCAGTCCGTCTGGCCGGGCCGCAGGAAGAGGCCGTCCACCGAGACGCCCTGGGAGCCGTCCTCGTTGGGGAAGATCAGGGCGGGGAGCGGCCGCGTGTCCAGGGCGTTGAAGGAGGCGCTGTCCAGCAGCGTGTGCTGGGTGGTCGGGTTGTAGTAGGCCCTGCTCAGCGGCACGCTGCCGGCCTGCGGGGCGCTCAGGACGTAGCCGGCGATGCCCGCGCTCGTCTGCCAGCCGTTGCCCAGCCCCTCCACGATGTCGCGCTCATAGGAGCTCGTCGTGAAGAGGTGGTCGCCGGAGGCCGTGTTGTAGATGACATACAGCGGGATGGTCCCCGGGGCGTCGGTGGCGCCCGCGTACATCCGCCCCAGCGTCTCCAGGTCGCGCCACCCCTGCCCGAGCAGGTACTGGTGCTCCTGGGTGTTGATGGTGAGGTAGAACGTCTTGGGGCCGGTCATCAGGTACAGGGTGGCCCCCTGCGAGGGGAACGGCGGGACCGCGTCCTGCCACGCCCCCGAGGCCAGGAACGCCTGGTGCTCGGCCGCGCTGGTCGTCTGGTAGGTCTGCTGGCCGCTCCCCATCAGGAACGCCGGCTGCCCTTGCGTGCTGCTGTTTGGCAGCAGGTAGCCCACGACCCCGTCCTTGCTCCACTGGGCGGCGCCGGAGGCCGGGACGGGGACCGGGTCGTACGGCACCTGGAGGTTGCCCGCCTGGGTCTGCACCGAGAAACTGGCCTCGAAGCGCTGGTAGCGGCCGACGCTCGGCGTGAGCACCGTGGGCGAGCCGATGCGCCCCTGGGGGTCGCCGGGGTCAACGAACTGGGCCCGGGACGGGGGGGCGCCGGTGGCGGTCAGGCCGCCGAGGACGAGGGTACACAGGACGGGGAGCGTCCGAAAGCGTCGGGTTATCGGTCCGCGGAGGATCGGTCCGCGGAGGATCGGTTTCAGGTCAGACATTTGCCCTCCAATGGCACGTTGGGGGGACGCCCTCGGCGCGCTGCTGCGCGCCGTGCCCCCCCTCCTAAACTCGGATGGTCGGAAGTTCGTTGTCCGGGCAGCGTCACGGGAACCATCCCGCGGCACAGCGCCGCCACGCACGCCCGGATTGTCGGCAGATGTCCCCTGAGACTTGAGACCGGAGGGCGCCGCCCCTCCCCCCTCCCCCCCCGCAGGGCACGGGACAGGCGGCCTGCCCTGCGGGGAGGTCCCCGCCAGGGGGAAGGCAGCATTTGTGAAAAGTATCACAAATACGAAGTAAAAAATGCCACGAATAAAAATCATCGATTTATAGGGACGGGGCCGGGGTGTGAGCGTGTCGGCGGTGGACGGTGAGGCCATGAGGTGTGTTCCTTTCGTGGGCCGTCGTGAGCGACAGGAAGGTCGGAACGCAGGCGCTGCGCGCAGAGCCCGGTAATCTACCCAGGCAGGCGAGAAATGAAACGCCGCCTTTGGCGCGTTCGGCCCGGTTAGCCCTGCCTTTGAGGGCAGGGCCACTCCCGCCGGGGCGCATGGGCGCGCTCGGCCTCCCGCTGCGCCAGGAGGCGACGCCGGGCGCGCTCACCGAGGACGTGCTGAAAACCAGCGCCCGGAACTCCTTCCCTTCCCTGACAGGGAGGGGACAGCCGGCTTGCCGCCAGGGGGGATGTTCGCCCGTTTTTGCCGCCCGGTCAGGTAATATCATCCCAGAACGCACCGTGAGGAGAATGATGGCTGACGAACCCGCCTATCCGGTCACAGACATCAGCCGGGTCATGTATGCGTGCCGGGCGGACGATCCGCTGCCGCCGGGCAGCGTGCTGCGTCATGTTCTATCACAGCCCGGGACGGGTCCTCGTCGGCGGGCATCTGACACGCCAATAGGCCTCAGTGCCCCTCCGGTTCGCGTCCCCCCGGCCCGCCTGCCAGGCTAGCAGGATCAGCTCGGAGGGGGCCGGGGGCGCGGCCCGACGCCGTTGTGCCGCCATATTCAAACCCTCGCCCCTCCATCCCTTCCCTCTTAGGGAGACCGGCGCTTAACGCCAGGGGTACGCCCGTGTGTTGGTGCCGGGAAAACCCGCCCGTGGGTGACGCTCTATGGGAGGGGCGGCGACGGCGGGGGTCGGTTCCCCCTCCACCCTATGTCCACCGGGCCTATCCGGCGGCAGAACGATGACAGGCTATTCCCCAGGGCGGCTCAGTGCCTTACGATACTCTGTTTGACGGGATTACAACCTCGTGTTATAATCAGTTCTTGATACCACGCTTCAGGCTGCTAAACCACAGGGCTTCCGCGCCGTTCGCTAATCAAAGACACGACGCCCTGAATAGTTTGAAATGACATATCAGGTTCTGGCATGGCGCTTCAATCCGAACAACCTGACGATGCGGGCACGCTGCCCCCCGCATCGTCAAGGCCAGGTCTACCCGACCTCCTGCGGCGAAGGCTCTCCACGCTCCGCTCCCGCAACCTACAGGATGCCCGGCTGCGGTATCTCCTCGGGGCCATCGTCCTGTTCCTGGCCTTCACCGTTCTGGCCGTCACCCAGTCGCCCCGCCCCGACGCTCACGCCACTCCCAAACGGCTGAGTCTGGATTGGTGGCGCTACCCTCTGGAACAGAACGCCTTCCAGCGCCTGCCGGGCGTGCCGAATGGTGTTGATGCCGGCTTCGCTCTTCCACACACGAAAGAAGCCTGGATCGTGGGAGACGGCGGCATGATTGCGCATACTGCCAACGCAGGCCGGACCTGGCGCCCCCAGACCAGTGGCACCACGCAACCCCTCACCTCCGTCTCCTTCACGGACGCCTCCCACGGCTGGGCCGCCGGAGACGCCGGCACGCTCCTGAGCATCAGCGACGGCGGCAAGAACTGGCTGGCCCAACACAGCGGCACCAAGGCATTCCTCCGCTCCGTCTCCTTCACGGACGCCACCCACGGCTGGGCCGCCGGACGGGGCGGCACGCTCCTGAGCACCAGCGACGGCGGAAACACCTGGCGCCCCCAGGCCAGCGGCACCACGCAAGACCTCCTCTCCGTCTCCTTCACGGACGCCTCCCACGGCTGGGCCGCCGGATTGGGCGGCACGCTCCTGAGCACCGACGACGGCGGCAAGAACTGGCATGATCCCGACTACCATCTCCTGCCGGCCCCATGGTATTACCTGAGTTTGGTGCCGGTGGCCTTGATGCTCGTGCCGGTGCTGCGCCGGCCAAGGCCGGGACCGACCGAGGTGACACTGGGGCCGGGGCTGACCGGAACAATCACGTCCTCAGAGGAGGAGACGGTCGCCGATCTTCTCATCTCGGATCGGCCCCTCTCGGCCGCCGACCCGGACCCGCTCGGCTTCCAGGATGTCGCGCTGGGCCTGTCCCAGTTCCTGCGGAATGAGAAAACGCAGCCGCCGCTGACCATTGCCGTCACCGGCGAGTGGGGCAGCGGCAAGACCTCGCTGATGAACCTGCTCTGCGCCGACCTCGCCTCCTACGGGTTTAGCCCGGTCTGGTTCAACGCCTGGCACCATCAACAGGAAGAGTCCCTGCTCGCCGCGCTGCTAGACAACGTGCGCTCTCAGGCCGTGCCGCCCTGGTGGCGTCGGGCCGGGTTGGGGTTCCGCGTCCGGCTGCTCCAAACGCGCCTCGCCCGCTTCTGGCCCCTGATCCTCGTGCTCCTGCTGGCCCTGTCCTTCTCCTCGGGCTACTTCTACACGCACCCCCAGAGCATGAAGCCCGCCACCCAATTTCTGAAGGGCCTTGCTGAGACCTGGGGCGCATCCGAGCACAAGGGCGAAAGCAAAAAGGAGCCGGGCGGCACGGAACCTGCGGGCCAGGGCAAAGCACCGGAGGCCCCGAAAGGCGCACCGGAGAACAAGCCGGACGGGAAGCCCGCAGCCGGCACCAGCAAGGAAGATTTGACATCCGCCGATGGTCTGCCCCCGACCTCCTACCTGGTCTGGATCGCAAGCTTTCTAGGGCTGCTCGGGGCGCTCGTCAAAGCCATGACCGCCTTTGGCGTCAATCCGGCCACTCTGCTGGCAACCAAGGCGCGCGGCGCGCGCATTGGTGATCTGGAGGAAAAGACCAGTTTCCGCTACAAGTTCGCCGCCGAGTTCCGGGAAGTGACGCAGGCGCTCCAGCCGCGCACCATGCTCATTCTGATTGACGATCTGGACCGGTGCCGGCCCGAACAGGTGCTGGAGATTTTGGAGGCCGTCAACTTCCTGGTCTCCTCCGGCGACTGCTACGTGGTCATGGGCATGGCGATGGAGCGCGTCGAACGCTGCGTCGCGCTCGGCTTCAAGGATGTGGCGGAGGAAATCCAGGGCGAGGACGCCGCCGCGTCTTCCCCCCCGCCCCAGGAGCAAAAGGCCGCCTCCAATGGGAACGGTGCGGCGGCACCCGCCGGCAACGGCACCACCGAGGCCGGGCGGAAGGCGCGGGCCGAGTTCGCGCGCCAGTACCTGGAAAAACTGATCAATATTGAGGTCCCCGTGCCGACGGCCGAGGCCCAACGTTACCTCGCGCTGATGGTGCCCGAAGAGAAACAGCCGCCGAAGACCGAAGAAGAGAAAGAGCGGGCGAAAAGTCAGGAGCGGGCACAGATGCTGCGCCGCGCCGCCGCCGCCGCCGCGCCCATCCTGCTGACACTCCTGCTCGGCGGGCTGCTGTATGGCAGTTTCCAATTAGGGGACCACCTATTCCCCAAGCCCGCCGGGGTCCCCACGAACACCGCCCCAGCCCTGGGCAAGACTCAACCCCAGGACAAGGGAGGAAAACCGAAGCCCCCGACACCGCCGCCGGCATCCACCACACCGGCCGTGGTGACACCTGGCGTCGAGCGCCACCAACCCTGGTATGTCTACATGGGCTGCATGATCGCGTTTGCCGTGCTGCTGGCGGTCGGACTGTGGGGGCTGTCGCGGGAGTTGGATAAGGATGTCGTCATCCACGACTCCGAGAAATTCACCGAGGCCATTCGGTTCTGGCAGCCGCTGCTGTTTGAAAAGACAAAAACACCACGTTCCCTCAAACGGTTTATGAATCGGGTGCGGTACTACGCGATGCGCGAACGCATTCCCGAGCCGCGCGTCACCCTCGGCGCGCAGGTCCTCACCCTCCTCGGCCGCAGGCCCGAACTGCAAATTGTAGAAGGACGACCGGAGCGACCGGAGCCTATGCCCGAGGATGTGCTCGTCGGTTTGGCCGCGATCCAGCATTGTTACCCCCAGTTCTGGCAGGAGAGCAACAACGACTGTAAGCGATTTCTGGAGACGCAACCGAAAACAGATGCCCTGATCCACGTGTTGACGAATTCGGACCTCTCTCTTTGGCCTCGGATGGACCAATGGCGAGGCCGGTTTATCGAGTTATCCGAGGGCATTCGGGTTCACTAGCGACAGTTCGGCCAGCCCCCCGTCCTTGGTCTCCGCTACTCCCGCCCCGGCAGGCCCGCCTGCGAGCCGAGCAGGATGACCTCCGAGGGCGGCGGGGGCGCGCCCGTCGGCGCGCCGTGCCAGGCCAGGGCCAGCGCCATCACGATGTCGTCGTGGCCGCCGCCGCGCGCGGCCATGGGGGCGCGGCCTGAGGGACCCGGCGGGCCGTACTCGAACGCCCGCAGCTCCGTCAGCAGCGCCCTGTGCGCCGGGTAGGTCAGGGCGCGGGCGGACAGGGCCAGCGTCAGCCCGTCCACCAGGCGCTGCTTGCTGTCCGCCGTGAACACGAACCGCTCCACCGGCGGCGTCCATCCGTCTCCCCCAGAATTGGGGGCCGCGGGGACCGACCGGATCGCCTCCGAGAGACGCTCGGCCACCGGGTCCCCCACCCCATTGCCGTCGGCCAGCACCCGCACCGGCGAAAAGGCCGCGACGATGCGCGCCACCGCCGCCGCCTGCGCCTCCCAGCCCGTCCCCCGCCAGCGCCACAGACCCACCAGGCGCGCGGGCCGCTCGGTCGCGTCCAGCACGCACGCCACCGTGAAGTCGCGCCGCCGCCCCCAGTCCACCCCCACCGAATACAGCCGGCCCGCCGACGGGGCCGAGACCAAATCCCCCGCCGCCGCACTGACGCGCGGGTCGTCCGCCAGGCACGCCGCGATGTCGTCCTCCCGGAACACCGCCCCGCCCTCGTCCACGAACTGCGCCCCGTACTCCGCGGCGAAGCTGGCCTCCCCCAGCTCCTCGGCCATCGCCCGCAGGAACGCCTTGTCCAGGTGGGGGTTGTCCGAGGAGGGGCACTGGAACGACTGGTACGTCACCCCGCCCCTTCCCCCCTTCCTTCCGGCTCCCCCAGAATTGGGGGCGGGGGGGGCCACTGCCTGCCCCTGGGCGAACAGCCGGTAGAAGACGCCTCGACGCCCCGCCGGGGACGACGCCAGCGCCAGCTCCCCGCCCACGTCCGTCAGCATCGGCAGCAGCACGTCCGTCAGCACGGCGTCGGGGACGTACCCCGCCTCGTCCACCACGATCCGGTGCGCCCACAGCCCCCGAAGGGATCGCCCGTCGCGCCCGGCCGTGCGGCACAGGATGCGCGAGACCGCCGGCCCCTGCCCCCGGGCCTTCTTCACGTTGCGCGCCCGGGCCGCCGCGCCCGGCGGGGCGACCGTGATCTGCATCGGCTCCCGCCGGTGGGTCAGCTCCAAGCCCGCCGTGTGTTCGCCCTCCCGGTCGAAGGCCTCCTGCAGCCGGGCCAGGGCCTCCCCGCCGATCAGGCGCGCCTGCGCCTCGGTCGGCGCGACCACCAACTGCCGGCAGTCCCGCCCCGCCCGCGCCTCGGCCAAGGCCAGCGTGGCGACGTCCACCGCCAGCGCCTCCGTCTTGCCCCAGCGCCGCCCGCAGGCGGCCACCCGCACCTGCGCCCGCGCGCAGAACCACTCCCGCTGCCGCCGGTGCGGCCCCCACCCCCACAGCTCCCGCGCCAGTCTCAGGCGCTCCCGCGCGCTCTCCGCGCGCCTCCGGGACGATCTCCACACAACCTTGCCGCTTCCCGCCCCTCCGCCTGATTATTCCACAGTAAGCGAGCAGCCTCCCCCGTCCATCCTGCCGGACTTTCCCCGTCCGTCTCCCCCCGCGCCGCAGGCCCCCGAAATGAAGCAGGGGCAGCCCCGCAGGGCTGCCCCTTATTCAAGCGCGGGGATTTACGGCAGGGGCGCGGGGGCGATGGGGTTGAGACGCTTCCCCTTGCCCTTCTTGACATGGGTGCGCGCCAGGATCCGACGGGCCGTTGTCCCGTCCTGGCTCTTGACCTGGGCGTGCTCGCCGACCGCCAGGTCCGCCACATTGGCGGGCTGGCCGTCCAGCCGCACCTTCGTGGCCGTGGTGATCCCGAACGTCTTCGCCGTGCCGTTCTTGGGCGTGACGGTGATGGACGTGGCGCTGACCGCCGTGATCTTGCCGTGCCCGTTGTTGGGGTTGGGCGTCTTGCCGGCCTGGGCGGCCCGCACGGGCCCGGCCGCCAGCAGCAGGGCCGCGCCGGCCGCCGCCAGCAGCGCCCCGAGCCGCCCTCGTGTTCGCGTCGTCATGCTCTTTACCTCTTCGGAATGGGAATGTCGCACGCTCTGACAGACGCGCCGCCGCCCCGAAAGTTCAGTCCGACACGCCCCGCCCGGAACTTTCCCCGGCCCGCCGCCGCTTGGGAACAGGATGGGCGAAAAATCGGCGCGAAAAAAAGTCGGGGCCGCGTGAACATTTCCGCGTTCTCCTCCGTCAATGGAAATATCCGGGCGATGAAAAGCATCGGATAACAAATCATCGAGGAGAATGTCCATGAAAACTACGATTTTTGCCGGGCTGGCCGCCGCCACTGCCCTGGGTTCGCTGCTGGTGGCCGGGACTGCCAGCGCCGCCGTCCCCTACCCCCACCCGCACAACGTCAACCAGCGCCTGCGCGACCAGCACGCCCGCATCCGCCAGGGCATCCGCAGCGGCCAGCTGACCTGGCGCGAGACCCGCAACCTGGACCGGCGCGACGCCCGCGTCGTGCGCCAGGAGCAGCGCGACCGCTTCTTCCACAACGGCCATCTGACCTCCGGCGAGCGCCGCCAGCTTAACCACGAGCTGAACCGCGACAGCCGCGCCATCTACCGCGACAAGCACAACGACCGGGTCCGCTGAAGGGCCTCGGCCGGCGGGAACGACCGGCGGCCCGGCCTTCCGTCATGGAAGGCCGGGCCGCCGTCTTCTCCGCCCCCCCCACTGATTATCGGGGCCGGCGGCTCATTCTCTTGTGGGCCATCAGGCCGACGGGCACCAGGCCCAGGGCCAGCAGCGCCAGCGCCGAAGGCTCCGGCACGGCGGCGCTGGGCGTCGCCAGGAAGCCGTGTGGATTGCCGCTGGCGTCAAAGTAGATGCCGACAACCTGGCCGCGGTCGTTGACGCCCTCGGCGTTGGTGCCGTCCGTCCCCAGCGGGTCGTCTATCGTGGCGTAGGCCCCATTGGTGTCCAGGAAGCCGTGGACGCCGCCGGCGGCGTCACTGTAAAAGCCGGCGACCTGGCCCAGGCCGTTGATCCCATTAGCGGCGGTGCCTTCTGCCCCCAGGGGGTCGTCCAGGGCGGTGAAGACGCCGCCCGCTTCCAGGAAGCCGTGTTCGTTGCCGCTGGCGTCATAGTAATCGCCGACGACCTGGCCCAGGGCGTTGACGCCGAAGGCATCGGTGCCGCCTGCCCCCAGGGGGGTCATCTATCGTGGCGAAGGTGTAGGTGAGGGCGGCGGCGGGGCGGGCCAGGCCAAGCAGGCCGCAGGCGGCGGCCAGGCAAACCGTGGCGGGGCCGACCCCCCTGCCGGCGCGTCGGGCGGGTGGCATGGCGTGTGTTCCCTTCGGGAGCGGTCCTGAGCCTTACAGGAATGCAGGCGCTGCGCGTACAGACCAAGGGGACTGCTCCCGGCAATCTACCCAGGTAAGCACGGAGTGAAACGTCTCCTGCTCCCCGTTATCGGGGCGGGGACCGCCCCTGTCAAACGACCCTGCTCAAACGACCCTACGCCCGGCGCTTGCGGGCGGCCCAGCCGAGGGGCAGCAGGCCCAGGGCCAGCAGCGCCAGCGACGACGGCTCCGGCACGGCCGGCGGGACGAGCCGCACCACCTGGCCGCCGCCGGGCGAGGTGCCCAGGTTGGAGACGTACAGCGAGCCGTCCGGCCCCTGCACCACGCTGGTGGGGAAGATCAGGCCCGCGCTGGCCAGGGTCGTGCGCGCGCCGGTGAGCGTGTTCACCTGGATCAGCGCCCCCGGCACGGGGCTGCCGGTCGGCCCCAGGCCGCCCGCGCTGATCTCCAGCACGTCCAGCGTGTTGTTCTGGCCGAACGTGAAGTCCGTGATGTTGGTGAAGCCGCTGTAGGCCACCGTCACGTTGCCCGTGGTCGGGTCCACGCGGAAGATGTCCGCCGCCCCCGGCACGAAGGGGAAGCCGGTGAGCTCGCTGACGTACAGCGCGCCGTCGGGCCCCACCTGGGACGCCGTCGGCACGGACTGGTAGGTCGGCCCGCCGATGGGGATGGAAAACAGCGGGTTCGTCACGTCCGGGAAGAGGGCCTTGGTGGAGATGACGCCGCCGGCCGTGACGCCCAGCACGTCGTTGCCGCCCGCATCGGCCACGGCGAACCCGCCGCCGGGCAGCGCGGTGAGGCCGTAGGGGTTGGTGTCGGGGGTGCCCCCGTGCGGGTTCTGGGAGGCCTCGTAGGCGGCCAGGTCGGCCAGGGGCGTGACGGCCTGGGTGGTGGTGTTCAGCTGGACGAGCTGGCCCAGGTCCGCGCCCCCCGCGCCCAGGCCCGCCCGGTTGGCCGGGTTCGCGCCCAGGCCGATGACGCCGAAGAGATTGCCGCTGCTGTCGAAGGCCAGGTCCTGGAGGCCGGTGGCGCTGCCGCCGGGGGGCGTGCCGGCCGGGTCGGCCAGCGACGGCAGGCCGGTGATGATCTGCTTCTGCACGCCGTTGAGATAGCGGCTGACGGCGCCCGTGGAGCCGAGCGTGTTCACCTCGCCGTTGTTGCTGGTCAGGATGGTGGGGTTGCCGGCGGGGCCCCCGTTGCCCGCCTCGGCGACGTACAGGCCGCCGTCGGGGCCGAAGACGAGGCCGTGCGGGTTGTCCAGCCCGCTCATGACCGTCTGGAGGCTGTCCTGGGCGCGGGCGGGGTGCGGGGCGCCCAGGGCGGCCGCGCCGAGCAGCGCAAGCGCGAGGCCGGTCTTGCGTGGGAGCGACATGGCGCACATTCCTTTCAGAACCGACGTGAGAAGTCGCAGGCGCTGCGCGTACAGGCCAGGGGGTCTGCGCCCGGTAATCTACCCAGGTAGCCGGGGAGTGAAACGCCACTCTTTGCCGGGGGGCGCGGCGGTTGCGGGCGGACGCACAGTTGTGGTAGAATGTCGTGCCGGGGCGCGGCCACCCCGCCCCCGGGAAATGTCCGTCCCAGAAAGAAAGGTGCTATGTCCACTCCCTGTTTCAATCACCCTGATGTCCCCGCCGTCGGCTCCTGCGTCCAGTGCGGCACGCCCGGCTGCGCCCAGTGCCTCCAGCAGGTCGCCGGCAGGAGCGTCTGCCAGCGGTGCGTCGGCGCGATCCGGGCGCGTCTCGCGCAGCAGGGGGTCGCCGGGCCCCAGGGCCCGCTCCCCCAGGGACAAGTCCCCCAGGGCGTCCCGCCGCCCTACTCCCCGTCCGCCCCCGCCTACGGTGGGGCCGCCCCGGCCGCGCCGGCGCCGGCCGACACGCGGCAGGTCCTGCTCGGCATCGCGCTCGGGGGCGTGATCGGCATCATCGGGGCCATCCTCATCGAGAAGATACTGTTCTACGCCGGCTTCGGCCTGAGCCTGCTGTACGTGCTGCTGGGCTACGGCATCGGCTGGGGCATCCACCGGGTCACGGGGCGCGGCGGGTCGGGCCTGGCGCTGGCGGCGGTCGGGGTGATGGTGGTCTGCCTGGGCGTGGCGCACCTGGTCATGGCGCAGGACTTCCTCAGCGCCGCGCAGGCGGCCGGCCGCGCCGCCCCCGGGACCACGCTGCTGGACGCCTTCCCCATCGTCGTCGGGCACCTGGGGATCATGCACTGGGTCTGCATCGCCTTCGGGCTGATGGCCTGCTACCGGGGCGTCGAGCAGCAGGGCGGATAGCCGGCCATGGACGCGGGGACGGCCCGCCTCCCACACCGGGAGGCGGGCCTTTCTCCTGGCCGGGGGCGTTCAGCCGGGCCTCTCGCGGGCGCTCTGGAAGCTCTGGGCGATCAGCGCCTTGACCTGGGCGCGCTCCTGGGGCGTGCCGACGGGGACGGGGACGCCCTCAGCATTGAGGAGCCGGGTGATGATCGCCGGCAGTTGCAGCGCCGGCAGGCGGGAGTAAGGAATGCGAAGGTCGGCAGTCACGGCACAATGTTGCTCCACAGATCAGCGGGAGCAAAATGGGACTGGCGATCAAACTGAGCGGCCCGGAGTCGAGAAAGACGGTCCGGTTCATTCGACCTCCGGGAACAGAAGCCGCGCTCCCGCTTCCTTGCGGGGGGCATTCATGCAGCGCTTGAACTCGGTGAGCTCTGCCTCGGCCCGGCGGATTTCCTCCGGGTCGTCGGTGGCATCCTCCGCGATCCAGGACTGCAACAGGGCAATCGTGGCGTCCTGGCGGCTGTCAACCTCTTGGGTCGGCGGCGCTGGGGGTGCGGCGGCGGCACTTTCTTCAATGACGCGCCGGACCAGATCGGCGGGCCGGAGTCCGCGCTGCTGAGCCTGGGCGTTGATCCAGGCTTCCGTCTGAGGGGTGAAATCTACTTGCCGGGTCATGGCTGCCTCCGTTCTCTGTCTATGCCTTAATTGTAGCATCCGATCAATCGCCGGCCAATGATTGTAGCCTGTATATGACTGGAAGAAATTCTCATCAGGTGAGAATATCCAGAGTTCGCCTGTATGACGTCCGCAAAAAGAGCCGTATGGGACAATGCGGCTGCTAGAATAGGCTCACACATCACTCGGAGGTTCCAATGAACACAACCGCCGTGAGGCCCAGGGTCACGTCTCTGGCCCCGCAGCTCCTCGTCCACGACCTCGCGCGGTCAGTGGCTTACTACCGCAAGCTCGGCTTCGAGTTCGGCCAGCCGTGGGGCGGCTTCTACGCAATCGGGCGGATTGATGGGCTTGAGCTGCACTTGAAGGCAACGCCCACGAGCGGAGCGGAGCGCCGGCATCGCCGGGAGAATGAACACCTGGATGCCTCGGCAGGTGTGGATGGTATTGAGGCGTTCTACGCGTTCTGTGTGGCCAACGGCGCGACGATCCTAAGGCCCCTGGCGCCGACCGAGTGGGGGACCAAAGACTTCTACGTCGAAGACCCGGACGGCAACATCCTTTGCTTTGGCGGGACGGCTTCCCATGATGACAGTCCTTAGCCACGAAAGGGCCAAGCGATTAATCGCTTGGCCCCTTCGAGACCCCTTAGTACTACAGCCGCAGTTAACCATCGGCAGCGGCTCCTGGCTTTCTGTAGCGGCAGCGCTTGGCCCGCAACATGATCGAGTGCGCCTGAGGCGCGGGCCGCCGCGTCACGCTCCCGCCGGGTCGGTCTCGCGCAGGAAGGCGCGGACGGCCGCCAGGTAGGGGGCGAACTGGTCGCGGCGGACGCTGTGGCCGGCCTCGGGGATGTGCGCCCGGCGGACGTGGGGGACGAAGGACTGCAAGGCGGCGGCGCTCTCGTCGCTGATGATGCCCCCCCGCGCCGGGTCGGCGGTGATCAGCAGCACGGGGCAGGTGATGCGCCGCAGGATCGCCGGCCAGTCAATGGGCGCGGCGTCGGCCCGGTTGAGGACGTGGGGGCTGAGGCGCAGCTTGGAGTCGGCCCAGGGGCCGAGTTCGGCCTCGGACCAGCCGGGTGTCGCGGCCCGCTGCCCGGCGATCAGCTCCTCGCGGGTCTTGCCCGGCAGCCCGGTGACCCAGTCGCGCATCCCGGCCCAGCGGTCGGGCGTGCCGGGGGGCGGCTCCGGGGGCGGGGGCATCCAGGACGCGCCGGGGTCTTCCAGCAGGATCGCGCGCGGCACGTCGGGGTGGGTCCCGGCCAAGGCTAGCGTGGTGGCCGCGCCCATGGAGTGTCCCAGGATGGCGGGCCGGGTCAGCCCCAGGGCCGCGATGAGTCCCGCCAGGTCGGCGGCCTGCTCGGCGGTCCCGTAGGGGCCTTCCGGGGCCTCCGACCGCCCATGCCCGCGCGCGTCGGGCATGATGACGTCATACTCCCCCGCCAGCGCCTCCGCCAGCGGCGTCCAGCACGTCCCGTCGTCCGAGAACCCGTGCGCCAGCACGACGGCCGGCCCGTCGCCGCCCGTGCGCGTGTAGTGCAGGCGCAGCCCGTTGGCCGTCACCTCGCCCGATTGCCACTGTGTCATGTGTGTTTTCTCCTCTCGCCGTCGGCGCATGGCCTCTTTGCCGGGAAGTTGCGCCGCCGGCCCGCGTTTCTCCTCCTGGGTGCGGCCCGGCGACTGAGATCGCGGCCAGGAGCCAGGCGAGGTGAGCCGGGCGACTGAAGTCGCGGCTCTACAAAGCACTGTCCCCCTCCGGGGACGTTCCGCTGGCGAAGCCAGCTCTGTCGCGCACGTGTCCGGGCGACCCGCCGGGTCGGGGCGACCCGGCGGCGCAGGCCGCGCCTGCGTCGGCGAAGGCCGACAGCGCATTGTAGAGCCGCGACTTCAGTCGCCCGGCTCACCTCGTCCTGCCCCTTTCCCTCCGGCTCCCCCAGAATTGGGGATTGGGGGCCTCTTTCAGACTTCCCGGAGGCGGGCCGTGGCGGCGGCATCCTCGAACTCCTGCGGGTTGTGCGACCACTTCACCCAACCGCCCGGCTCTAACACCAGCCCCTCGAAGGACCCCCCGAAATATCGGGAGCGAACGAGCCAGAGGGGGCCGGTGGGATCGTCGGGGAGCCTGTATCCGCCGGCGCGGGGGTTCCACTCGATCGGGTGTCGCCGCCGCTCCCTGGTGTCGAACCGGCGGTAGTCGGGCACGTAGGCGGCGGCCCAGAGGCCGGGGTCATCGGCGTAGCGGCCCAGACCGGGCCTCAGCCGTTGCAGCAGCTCCCCGTAGGAGCGGGCGGCGGGCAGCGCCCGGTGGTCGTCCACGTAGGTCTGGAGCGCATCTCGGAGCTGACGCTGCTGGAAAAAGAAGATTCGCGTGGCATAGACCTGTTGCTCCAATCCTGGGTAGGGCCGGGCCGGGAGCAGCAGCACCGCCAGTCCCAGCGGCACGCCCGCCAGGTGGACGAGCCAGCAGCGCGCCAGAACGTCCCGGCGGCGCGGAGTCGCCCCTCCCACCGGGCCTGCGCCGTTCGGGACGGCCCGCCTCCAGACGGACGCCTCCACCAGCGCGGAGACGCTCCCGAAGAGGGTGAACAGCCAGAGGGTCCGGCCAAAGGGGTTGGGGTTCATCTCGTTGCCGTAGAACCCGATGAACACGCACGCGATGCCGGAGAAGAAGCCGCCGAGGAGGGCCGTGAGCAGGTTGGCCCGGAGGGAACAGGAGAGCGCCGCCGCGAGGTGTACGCGGAGCCACCGCCCCATCGCCGCCGCCTCAAACACGACCGTGACGACGACGTAGGCAAGCCAGGGCCCCCAGGCGAACGTCGCCAGGGCCAGGCCCATCGCCCCATCCGCCCGCGCCGCCGACGGCAGCAGGACGCACGCCAGGGCGAGCCACACCGTCCGGCCCCACCGCCGCCCGCTCCATCGCCGGCCCGCCAGCCATCCCGTCGCCACCCGCGCGCTTGCCGTGTCGCCTATTCGCCCTCACCTCCTCCGCTCCCCACGCCGCCGGGTGCCGTTGCTCCATGAATGGCGAGGCTCGGCGCCACGGCCTGAAGGCCGAGGCTCAGTAGGCGCTCCGCGCCGAGCGTCCGGGGGACGCAAGAGCGGAAAGGCTGGGGCCTCTCCTCGTCCGAAGGACGCTTGGCCGCAGGCCTCTTGAGCCTCGGCCTTCAGGCCGTGGGGTGATGCCCGTTTCGCCTGGAAGTTTGGCCCCAGGACCTCACCCGCCCGCCCCCCGCCGCCTCTGCTGCATGGCCTCATGAAACGCCCGCACGACCTTGGTGTTGGGATGCTCTTTCCCCAGCGCCCACTCAAAGATGCCCAGCGCCCGCGCCACCAGCGGCGCGGCCTCGGCGAAGCGCCCCTGGGTGGCGTAGAGTCCGCCCAGGTTGTTGAGGCTGGTGGCCGTGTCGGGGTGCTGCGGCCCCAGCGCCTTCTCCCGGATGGCGAGCGCCCGCTCATGCAGCGGCTCGGCCTCCTGGTAGCGGCCCTGGGCGCGGTAGAGTTCGGCCAGATTGTTGAGGCCGGTGGCGGTGGAGGGGTGCTCCGGCCCCAACACCTTCTCGTCAATGTCCAGCGCCCGCACATACAGCGGCTCGGCCTCGGCGTGGCGGCGCTGGGCCTTGTAAAGACTGGCCAGGTTGTTGAGGCTTTGGGCGGTGTCGGGGTGCTCCGGCCCCAGCGACGCCTCCCGGATGGCGAGCGCCCGCACATACAGCGGCTCGGCCTCGGCGTAGCGGCGCTGGTTCTTGCAGAGGAGAGCCAGGTTGTTGAGGCCGGCGGCCGTTTGAGGATGCCCCGGCCCCAGCGCCCGCTCCCGGATGTCCAGCGCCCGCCGGTACAGCGCCTCGGCCTTGTCATACTGGCCCAGGATGTCGTAGAGTCCGGCCAGGTTGTTGAGGCCGGTGGCGGTGTCAGGGTGCTCCGGCCCCAACACCTTCTCGTCAATGTCCAGCGCCCGCGCCAGCAGCGGCGCGGCCTCGGGGTAGCGGCCCTGGGCCTGGCAGAGTCCGGCCAGGTTGCTGAGGCTGACGGCAGTGAGGGGGTCCTCCTTCCCCAGCGTCGCCTCGTTGATCTCCAGCGCCCGCCGGTACAGGGGCTCGGCCTCGGCGTACCGGGCGCGCGCCTGAAGATAAGTGCCGGCCTGGTTGAGCAGGCGGGCGGCCTGGGCGAAGGCGAAGTCCTGCTCCTCAATCCAGCGGGCGCAGGCCAAGGCATGAGGCAGGAGACGCTCGCACTGCGGCCAGGTCTCAAACTTCATGTAGGGGAAGGCGTCCTCGACGGCGCGGACGGCGCGCTCGGCCCAAAGGCGGCGCTCCTCGGCGGCCAACGAGTCCCGCAGCGCCGACTGCACCAGGCGGTGGACGGACAAAAAATCGTCCGTCACGCCCACCAGCGAGTAGGAGCGCAGGGCGGCCAGGGCGGCGTCCTCGGCCATCTCGTCCCAGGCGGACTCGTCCGCGCCGGAGAGCGCCCGGCGTAACACATCACGGGGGATGGCGTCGGGGGCGAGGAAGGCGCACAGGGTCAGCAGGTCCGACGCCAGGGGGACGGCCCGCACCTTGTCAAAGGCCAAGCGCCAGGTGGTCGTGACCGTGCTATGATAGTCGGCGGGGGGCTTGGCCGCTCGGAACAGGTCCAATTGACGGGCCTGGTACAGTTTCAGGTAGGCCGCCAGGGACTTGCCGGTCTGCTCGCAGTAGGCGGCGGCGTGTTCCAGCGCCAGCGGCAGGTCGCCCAACGCCTCCGCCAAGGCGTCCGCCGCCGCCTCGTCGGCCTGCCCGGTGCGCTTTCGCAGGAACGCCACGGCGCTGGGCCGGTCCCACACGTCCACGGAGACCTTCTGCGCCCGGTTGCCCCAGTGGGGGCTGCGGGAGGTGATCAATACCTGCCCGCCCCCGCCCTGGGGCAGATAGGGGGGCACGGCGTCGGGGTCGTCGGCGTTGTCGAAGACCAGCAGCCAACGGCGGCTCTGCCCCAGATGCCGGCGCACCGCCTGCACCACAGCGGCCTGGTCCGGCTCCGCCCGCTCCGGCAGACCCAGCGGGCCGGCGAGGGCGGCGTAGTCGGCGGCCAGGGTGCTGGGCTGCTCGGCGCGCACCCACCAGACGGCCTCGTACTGGTCCAGGTGCCGGTAGACGTACTCCACGGCGAGCTGGGTCTTGCCGACGCCGCCCAGGCCGTGGATGGCCTGCGTCAAGGCCGCCGCCCGCCCCGGCGTCAGCGATTGTTCCAGGGCGTCCAGCTCGGCCTCGCGCCCGGTGAAGTTGAGGTTGCGGGTGTGGGGGACGTTCCAGACCGGCGGCAGCGTCCCCGGGAACCGGGGCCGCTCCCCAATCGGGGCCGCCGTGCCCGCCGCGCCGGGGAAGATGGGCTTCTCCTTCAGGCGCGTGGGGCCGGCCACGCCGGCCAGCAGCGCCTTGACGGCGGCCTCCTCCTCCAGGCCGAGCAGGTCAATGTAGAGGATCGCCGCCAGCAAACCTTTCAATTCGCACTCGCGCACCCGCACCGGGACGAGGTTGTTCTGCACGAAGGCCGCCGCCCACTCCGGCTGAGTGTACGTGGCGCTCAGGTAGTCCGGCGACAGCACGGCCAGCATCCGCCCGGCATTCGCCGACGCCGCGTGCATCTTGAGCACGAAGTTCTCGCCGGCCCGCCAGTCCTCCACGTCCAGCTCGGTGGAGTGCCCCGCCTCCCGCAGATGCCAGGCGACCCACTGCGCCCACGCCCGGTCCGCCTTGGTGTAGCTGATAAAGAAGTCTGCCATGGAAGGTTCCACGAAGGCCGCCGCGTGCTGCCCCGTATATCCCCTTGTCTCCCATTCCCGCAGCCGGGACGTGCGAGAACCCGTGCGCCCGTGCGATGGCTCACGGGAGGCCCGCCCCCGGCACGACTCCGGCCGGCTCGGCCGGTTCGGCCGGCGGGGCCGCGGCCGGCCGCGCGGCCTCGAAGACGGCGGGGTAGCGGCCCGGGTGCAGGAATATCTTCTGGAAGCGGCGCAGCATCAGCCCGCCATGCACCCCGTCCGCGTAGCGGTGGTCGAACGTGAAGCTGACCGTGACGCACTCGGCCACCGCCACCTGCCCGTCGCGCACCACCGGCATCGGGCGGGTCCGGCCCACCCCCAGGATCAGCGGGCAGCGGCAGTACGGCGACAAGGGCACCAGCGCGTTGTCAATGCCCAGCGCGCCGAAGTTGCTGATGATCACCGAGCCGAACCGGTCGTCGGGGATGCCGACGCGCCGCAGGGAGACGTTGAGCGTGTGGTGGGCGAAGTCCTCAACGGCCATCGTCAGGCGCAGCAGCCAGACCGGCATCCGCGCGGTGATCGCCTCGATGCTGCGGGTCTCCGCGTCCTCCCCCCGCCGCAGCCGCCCCAGCGCCCCCTCCGACAGCCGCGCGACCTCGCCCAGACTGTGGCCGGGGACGTCGCGCAGCACGAAGCCGGAGAGGTCCTTGCCCCGGGCGGTACTGAGCAGGGTGGTGATGAAGACGTCGGTCCGGGTGCGGCGGTAGAGGTTGCGGGCGCGCAGGAGGTGGTTGAGGTCCGGGTACTCCTCCAGGCAGTTCGCCACGATCTTGGCGATGAAGTGGGTCAGCGAGGGCCGGGTGTCGGCGGGGTAGGCCTTCAGGAACGCCTCCGCCTCCGCCACGGGCAGGTCGAGCCAGCTGTAGGTGCTCGGGTCGCGCGGGTGTCGCCAGCTGGCGATGGCGACCTTGCGGTAGGTGGTGAGCGACTGTTTCTTGCCGAGGGGGATGTGGCTCATGGCGTTGTCTCCGGCCCCGGCGAGAGGTCCTGGGGCGCGGTGTCGTACAGGGGGTCGTACAGCCAGTGACAGGCGCAGGCGGTCACCAGCAGCAGCAAGAAAACGGCGGCCAGGATGCGGCAGCTCGGGTCGGTGAGGGTCGAGCCGATGATCTCGTCCCAGCGCAAGGTGTTCCACAGTTCCATAGGAATATCCTCCGTCCGCGTGATGCTCCCATGATAGCCCATTTCGCGGCCCCGCGCCCGTGCCGAAAGTCCTACCGCCGGCCGCAAAAGGGCCTATTTTTGCCGGGACTTTCCCCGGCCTCTTGCCTGGCGGGCGGTCAGGCGTGTTCCCTCCCTTTTCTCCTCCCTTTTCTGCCGCGCCATGAGCGGCGGGCAAAAGGCCCAGGCTCGCCGCGCCGACCCTCCTGCGGACGCCAGAGAACGGAGGCCATCGTCATGGGTCGTCCGCCGGACGATTGGCCGCAGGCCTGCGAGCCTCGCCATTCATGGCGTGGCGACTCGCCGACGCCGCTGCTCCGAAGTTCCTCCGCAGTCCCGGCGCGGAACCGCCGGACCGAGCCCGGCCCCGAACGGCCAGGCTAACCGGACCGAACCCGCTTCGCGGCTAAAGAGCGTCCATCCCAGCCCCCAAGCCCGTTCCGCAGCCCCGAAGGGGGTTTGTTCCGTTAGCCCCGGAGGGGGTTCCGTCCGCTTAGCCTGGGGGTTCCAGCCCCAGGGCCTCTCACCCGCCCGCCCCCCGCCACTCCCGCCGCAAACCCTCATAGTTCGCCCGGCAAATCTTGGTATTTGGGTGCTCCGGCCCCAGCGCCTTTTCCAAGATGTCCAGCGCCCGCCGGTACAGCGGCGCGGCCTCGTCCAAGCGTCCCTGGGCTTGGTAGAGTCCGGCCAGGTTGTTGAGATCAGTCGCGTAGCCGGGGTGGTTCTCCCCCAAGGCTTCCTTGTCAATTGCCAGCGCCCGCCGGTATAGCGGCGCGGCCTCATCCAAGCGGCCCTGACTCTTGTAGAGCACCGCTAGATTGTTGAGGCTGGCGGCGGTGTCGGGGTGCTCCGGCCCCAGCGCCTGTTCAAAGATCGCCAGCGCCCGCCGGTACAGCGGCGCGGCCTGGGCGTATTGGGCACGGTCATCGAGATAGTAGCCGGCCTGGTTGAGCAGGCGGGCGGCCTCGGCGAAGGCGAAGCCCTCCGCCTCAATCCAGCCGGCGCAGGCCAGGGTGTGGGGCAGGAGACGCTCGCACTGCGGCCAGTTCACAAACTCAGGAGCGGGGAAGGCTCTATTGACGGCCCGGACGGCGCGCTCGGCCCAGGCGCGGCGCTCGTCGGCGGTCAGGGTGTCGCGCAGCACCGACTGCACCAGGCGGTGGATGCTGAGCGTCCCGGCGTCGGCATCGCGGGACAGCAGTGAATAGCGGCACGCCTCCCCCGCCGTCTTGCGCCACACCAGCCCGTCGGACGCGGCGGCGGCCAGGCGCTCGCCCCATTCCTCCCCAGCCCCCGTGAACGCCTCCTCCGGGATGGCGTCCGGGGCCAGGAAGGCGCAGGCGCGTACCAGGTCGGCGGCGGGGCCATACCCCATCTTCGTAAAGGCCAGCGAGAAGGTGCGTGAGACCGAGTCGTGGTCGCGCTCCTGCTCCCCGTACTCGGCCAGCAGTCTTGTCTCCTGCTTTCGGTACAAGTCCAGGTATTCGGCGGGGGAGGACTGGGTCTCCTCAAGGAACGCCCCGGCCTGGTCCAGCGCCAGCGGCAGCCCGTCCACCTCCCGCGCGATGTCCAGGGACGCCGCCCGGTCGGCGGGGTCGGCGGCGTTCAACTCAGCGTCTTCGGGGACGAGGCGCGCCCGGCGCACCAGCAGCAATGCGCCCTGCTCCGGCGGCAGCTTGTCCAGTCGCACAGGTTTGATGGCTCCCGTCGCGGCGGCGCGGGAGGTCAGCAGGACGTGGCCCTTGCTCTGCTGGGGCAGGAACGGCCGGATCACGCCCACGTCGTCGGCATTGTCGAGCACCAGCAGCCAGCCCTCCTGCCCATCCAGCCAGTTCCTGACCGCATTCACCGCCAGGCTCTGGTCGGCCTCCTGCGCCTCTTGGAGTTTGAGCAGGCGGGCGATCTCGACGTAGCCCTCGCGCAGTCCCGTCTCGGTCTCGGCGCGCACCCAGAGCACGTGCCGGTACTGGTCCCGGTGCCGGTAGGCGTACTCCACCGCCGTCTGCGTCTTGCCCAGCCCGCCCAGGCCCGTTACCCCCACCGGCTGGGTCAGGGCGACGGGCCGGGCGGGGGCCAGCGCCTGTTCCAGTTGGGCCAGGGCGTCCTCGCGCCCGGTGAAGAAGGGGTTGCGCGCATAGGGCACGTTCCACAGCCCCCCCGCCGCCGTGCTGGCTGAGGGCGGAGGGGCTGTCGGAAAGGGACCGCGCGGGCGGGGCGGGAGAACCTTTCGCGTGCCCAACTGCGGCTTGGGCGTGCTCGGCTGGTCCGTCAGGTGCCGATAGAGGGCCTCGTACTGCGGGTCGGAGAAGTCAAAGTCCCGGATCACGTAGCGCGTGTGGCCCCAGACCGGCTCCGGGATGAACTGGGCGTCGTCCTCTCGGAACAGGACGGGGATGTACTTGGAGCCTTGCGACGGATTTTTGTAGATGCGGTTGTAGATCAGGCTGCCTTCCCACTGCACCCCCAGCCCCTTGCCAGCCGCCTCCTGGCGCATTACGCGACGCTGGTAGGCTTCCGTGCAGACCATGAGGGTGAAGTCCGCCCCGTCGAGGTGGGTCTGCATCCAGAGGGGCCAGGCCAGGCCAGGATGCGGATCGTATTGATCCAGGATGACATCCACCTGCGCGTCAACCAGGCTGTCGGCGAGGGCGAGGACGCGGGCGGCGTGTTCGGGGCTGTCGTGACTGTAACTGATGAAGACGCGCGGCGCGGGCGGGGCAGGCGCGGTCATGGCGGTATCCTCGGTGACGGAAAGGATGGGCGCTCGCTCGCCTATTCCGCGCCGCCGGGCGGAAATCCTGCCGCACGGCCCGCCGACAAGGGCCATTCCGTCCTCGCCTGGCGACCGAGGGGCCGGGGGATGAGGAGCCTGGCGCCTGAGGAGCCTGACGACCGAGGAGCCTGGCGACTGAAGTCGCGGCTATTCAGTACGCTGTCGGCCTGCGCCGACGCAGACCCGGCCTGCCCCGCACGCAAGGCAGGAACGTCCCCGGAGGGGGACAGTGCGCTGAATAGCCGCGACTTCAGTCGCCAGGCACGAGAACGGAATGACCCTGCCCCCCGACCCCATTCTCCGGGGCCGGGGGCCATCTTCTCCGGCTCCTCCCCTTGAGAGGGGGAGGCTGGGAGGGGGTCTGTCCGGCTCCTCCCCTTGACAGGGGGAGGCTGGGAGGGGGGCCTGGCGCTCAGGGCTGCCAGGCGGGGATGACGGCGTGCCGGCCGTTGGCGTCCGTGATCTGCATCTTGCCGCCGAGGTGGAAGGCCGTCCCCGTCGTGTGGATGAACACGAAGCGCGTGGACCCGGCCGACCCGGCGACGATGTTGGGCGCGGCGAACTGGAACGAGACGACCGACCCGGCGCGGCGGGCGCTGTGCGGGCCGGAGACGCCCAGCCCGTCCAGCCGGTAGTCCACGTCCAGGCGCAGGCCCTGGGCGTAGGTGATCCGGGCCACCTGCATCGTCCGGGGGTGGTACGGGGAGGACTTCGGGCTGACCTCGATGCGGAAGTAGAAATCAATCTGCTTGCTGCCGTTCTCGCGGACGACGCGGTCCTGGACGGTCCCCGTGACGGGGGGCGCGCTCCCGCCGGTCAGGGTGAAGGGGCGCAGGGTGTCCTGGAGGACGACCCCGGCCAGGGACGGGTGGGCGGCGACGGTGGTGCCGCTGAGCGCCACCGTCGCGCCGGGCGGCAGCGGCACCGCCGACGTGGGGGTGGCCCCCAGGGCTAGCAGCGTCAGGCAAGCGGGCGCGCACCGGGAACGGGTAAAGATCGTGCGTCGCATGGGCGTACTCCTCTGCGGATGAATTGACCGTCTGTGCGAAAACGGTGTGGAAATTATGCCCGCCGCGCGGCGGCCCGTCCACGCCATTTGTTACAGCCCCGCCGTGATTTTTGGCACAATTTCAGCGAAAGGCCGCCCCGACATACCCTTTTAGGGCATTGCGCGTCCCCGGCCGATGCCCTATAATGGGAACAGCGACAGACCATTGCGGGGAAAGGTCACACCCGCGACGTGACGCAGATCACAGCCGCCCGCCCCGCCTTCGGATACACTCAGACGAAACGACCGCAAGGAGAAAAACAATGACCTACACACAGACCTCTCCCCCGCCGGCCTCCGCACAGCCGGCCCCCCAGCCGCAGGCCTCCCCGCAGCAGGCCCCGGCGCAGCAGGCCGGCTGCCAGTGGACCGCCACCAGCACGCACGGCGTCGACACCGTCACGATCCACGTCCACGGCGTCTGCCAGGAGCCGACCCCCGGCTACAAGCTGAGCCTGACCCGCGTGGAGCCGCAAGGGGCCGACCCCGCCACCCTGCTGCTCTACCTCCAGGTGATCGCCCCCACCGGCATCGAGCCGCAGCACGTCGTTGACCAGCCGGTGGACTACACCCACACCTTCGTGATCCCCAAGGACCACGTCCCTTCCAGGGTCGTCATCCTCACCGGCGGGCAGGCCATCCCCGTCCATCCCGCCCCCTAGTCCCCGCGAGCCACAAGCGCGGACGCGCCCGGTCCAAATGACCGGGCGCGCCCTTTTTCCATGCCCCATTCGGCGGCCTCAATACGGTCACTCGTGACGGAGCGAAGGCCCCAGGGACCAGGGGGCCGTCCGCAGCCAGCGGCGCACGGACTTCCGGTGAGCCGGAGTCGCTGCCAGCATCCGCAGGCGCTGGAGCGGGGTCAGCGGGGCGAGCGGGGCGTAGTCGAGGCCGCAACGCTTCACCGTCGCCATCATGTCCTGGAACTGGTAGTCGTACTTGAACCGGCCGCCGTCGCCGCCCGCCAGGTCGGCGAACGAGGGCGCGTAGTCCCGGCCGCCGTCAATGCCCAGCGTGCGCAGACGCCGCGCCCCCATCGCCGCCAGCAGGTTGAAGAGGATGCAGACGCTGAACGGGCCGTTCTCGATCACGGGCGAGCCGGGCGCGGCGCGGTCCGAGGACAGGTTGTACCAGACCAGCCGCCCCTCGCGGCACAGACGCTCCAGCACCGGGTAGGTCTCAAAATACGTCTCCAGCAGGTGATCGCCGGCGCCGGGCAGGGAGTGCGGGTAGCGCGGCATCAGCAGGTAGCGGCTGTTGCGGTAGATGGCGTCGCCGCAGTCCCCGACGACCTCGTAATTGACGGCGCTGGTGGCGAAGACGGGCATCTCGCGCACCACATGGTTGATGGCGAGGGTGGTGTAGGGCCGCAGGTCATAGCGGCCCCGCTGCTCGAAGGAAGGGCCTTTGCCCAGGATCAACCAGGAGCGCGAACGCCCGTCCACCGCCCGCCACCACTCCGTCAGCTCCCGCAGACCGGCCCCCTCCGGGCCGCCCTGCGGCGTCTTGCCGTACTGCACCTTTCCCCTCCAGTCGCGCCGGTCGCGTCTGCTTTTGCCCTGATTGTGAAAGGGGAAAATGAAGTTTTCATGACAGTATTGAGGCCGCCGGCGCCCGGCCGCCCCGGCGCTGGAGAAAAGCCCCCGCCCTTCCGATACTGTACCGGAGACCGTCATCGGCGGGGGGTGGGTGAGCAGAATGCATGATCAAATGCATGATCAAATGCATGATGAGTGGACGGCGGGCACGCGCTACCGCGTCCGGCGGAGGGGCCGGACTCGGTGGGAGGAGTCGCTGCGCTGCGCCGGGGGGGAGCTGGAGGCGCGCGTGCAGGGCCGCACCGCCGAACTGGCCCAGGCCAATCAGGCCCTGCAGGACGAGATCGTCGAGCGCCGACGGGCCGAGGCCGAATTGCAGCGCGTGCTGGCGCAGTCCGAGCAGATGCTGACCGCCATCACCTCCATCCTGATCGGCGTGGACGAGGACGGCCACGTCACCACCTGGAACGCCGCCGCCCGCCGGGCCTTCGGCCGGGAGCGGGATGAGATGCTGGGCCGGCCCTTCGCCGACTGCGGCATCGAGTGGGACTGGCCGGCCGTGAACCGGGCCATCGCGGAGTGCCGGGCGACGCGGCGGCCCGCACGGGCCGAGGACGTCCGCTACGTGCGAGACGGCAAGAAGCGCTTCCTGGGCATCACCCTCAACCCCATCAGCGGCCACGGCGACGGGCCGATGGGCTTCCTGCTGCTGGCCGCCGACATCACCGAGCGCCGGCTGCTGGAAAGCCAGCTCGCCCAGGCCCAGAAACTGGAGTCCATCGGCCAGCTCGCCGCCGGCATCGCCCACGAGCTGAACACGCCGATCCAGTACGTCGGCGACAACGCCCGCTTCCTCCAGGAGTCCTTCGCGGACCTGGAGGGGGTGCTGCGGACCTACGCCGCGCTGGCCGAGGCCGCCCGCTCCGGCCCCGTCCCCGCCGCCCTGTTGGAAGACGTCGAGGCCGCCGCCGAGCGCGCCGACCTGGAGTACCTGCTGGGCGAGATCCCCACCGCGATCGCGCAGTCGCTGGAGGGCGTGGAGCGCGTGGCCGGCATCGTGCGGGCCATGAAGGAGTTCTCCCACCCCGGCACGGCGCATAAGACCGCCGTGGACCTGAACCGGGCGATCGAGAGCACCCTGACGGTCGCGCGCAATGAGTGGAAGTACGTCGCCGACCTGGTGACCGACCTTGACCCGGCGCTGCCGCCGGTGCCCTGCCTGCCGGGCGAGCTGAACCAGGTGTTCCTGAACATCATCGTCAACGCCGCCCACGCCATCGGCGACGTGGTCGGCGACGGCGCGGGCGGCAAGGGGACGATCACGGTCACGACCCGCGCCGTCCCGCCCGCCGCGCCGACACGGGCCGAAGTTCGCATCGCGGACACGGGCTGCGGCATTCCCCCGGAGATCCGCGGCAGGATCTTCGA
The DNA here is from genome assembly GCA_019239955.1 of Armatimonadota bacterium. Classification (GTDB taxonomy): domain Bacteria; phylum Armatimonadota; class Armatimonadia; order Armatimonadales; family Capsulimonadaceae; genus JAFAZD01. Next base: position 29,490 of record JAFAZD010000091.1, read on the forward strand.
CCCGTTCTTCACGACCAAGGGGGTGGGGCGCGGCACGGGCCAGGGGCTGGCGATCGCGCACGGCATCGTCGTGGAGAAGCACGGGGGGGCCATCGCGTGCGAGAGCGAGGTGGGCCGGGGCACGACCTTCGTTATCCGTCTGCCGCTGCAAGAGGAGGGAGGCGGCGCATGATCCGCGTCCTGTTCGTGGACGACGAGTCCCACATCCTGAGCGGCCTGCAGCGGATGCTGCGCCCCCTGCGCCACGAGTGGGCGATGACGTTCGCGGAGGGCGGCCCGGCGGCGCTGGACGCGCTGGCGGGGGCCGAATTCGACGTCATCGTCACGGACATGCGGATGCCCGGCATGAGCGGCGCGCAGCTGCTGGCCGAGGTCCGCCGCCGCCACCCGCGGGTCGCCCGCATCGTCCTCTCCGGCCAGTCCGACCGGGAGCACCTGCAGCAGCTCGCGCAGACGCCCCATGAGTACCTCTCCAAGCCGTGTGACACCGAACTGCTCAAGGAGACCGTCCGCCGCCTGTGCGGGCTTCCGGGAGGGGGCCGCCCATGACCGCCATGACGCCCAAGATCCTCTGCGTGGACGACGACGCCAACATGCTCGCCTCCTACCAGCGCTCCCTGCGCAGGCAGTTCAACCTGGACACCGCCCAGGGGGGCGAGGCCGCCCTGGCGATCATGGCCGTCGGCGGCCCCTATGCCGTCATCCTCAGCGACATGTCCATGCCCGGCATGAGCGGCATCCAGTTCCTGGCCCGCGCCAAAGAGATCGCCCCGCACAGCGTCCGCATGATGCTGACCGGCAACGCCGACCTGGCCACGGCGATGGACGCGCTCAACAGCGGCAGCATCTTCCGCTTCCTGCTCAAGCCCTGCCCGCCCGACACGCTGGCGGCCCACCTGCTGGCCGGCATCGAGCAGTACCGGCTGATCCAGTCCGAGCGCGAGCTGCTGGAGAAGACCCTCCAGGGCAGCGTCCGCATGTTGATGGAGATTCTGGCGATGGTCAACCCGGAGCTGTTCGGGCGCGCCCAGACCCTGCGCGGGCAGATGCGGACGCTGGCCGAGGCGCTGGGCCTGGGGGGCATCTGGAAGCTGGAGCTGGCCGCCCTGCTCTGCCAGATCGGCCTGGTGACGCTGCCCACCGCCGTCCTGCGCAAGCTGGGGGCGCGCCAGCCGCTGACCGAGGACGAGGCGCAGCTGGCGGCGCGCGTCCCGGAGATCAGCCACAACCTGATCGTCAAGATCCCCCGCCTGGAGCCGGTCGCCGAGGCCGTCCGCTACGCGCGCAAGCACTACGACGGCTCCGGCCCGCCCGCCGATGACGTGGCCGGCGAGGCCATCCCGGTGGGCGCGCGCCTGCTGCGCGTGCTGGCCGACCTGGCGGAGATCCAGGCGGCGGGCGTGTCCGCCGCCGCCGCCTTCGGGATCATGGGGCGGCGCGCGGGCTTCTACGACCCGCAGGTCCTGGAGGCCGCCCGGGCCCGCTTCGCCCCGGCCCCCGCGCCGCCGGCCGACGCCGGCCCCGGCGGCGTGCCCATCGCCGCCGCCCACCTGTGCTCCGGCCTGGTGCTGGCCTCCGACCTGCTGACCGCCGACGGCACCCTGCTCGTCTCCGCCGGCCGCACGCTCACCGACGCCCTGCTGGAGCGCGTCCGCAACTTCAGCGCCCTGTCGGGCCTGCGGGAGCCGATCCTGATCGAAGCGCCTGCAACGCGGGCGGCGTGACCGCTCCCCCTGGCGGCCCCTCCCCCACCCCACAGCGCCACCAGGGCGTGTTGGAGTATGTTGGCAGCAGGCCCCCGGCCTCTTCACCACGCCCTTCTTTGCCTCCCGCGCCAGGCGCCGGCGGGTGGCGCTGAGCGCCTGGGCGGACAGGCAGATCATTCGGCGGCCAGCCCCAGGCTTTCCCGCGCCAGGCGGCGCACCTCCCTGGGGTCGTCCTCGGCCTGCTCGGCCAGCGTCGGCACGAACACCTGGTGCTCGTTCAGCAGCGCCACCAGCACCCGCTGGTAGTAGGCCCCCGGCTTCTCCAGCGGCCCGTGGCTCCCCTCGGCGTCCAGA
>JAFAZD010000278.1 GCA_019239955.1 Armatimonadota bacterium
GGTCTTGCACGCGGGGCCGTTCCGCTTCGCCAACGGCCTCGCCATTGACCCGGGCGGCGAGTGGCTTTACGTCGCACAGAGCACGGCGGCCAACATCGTCCGGGTGCCCCTGGACCGGGCCAACGGGCCGGTGGAGGTGACCCACACGCTCCCGGAGAACACCGTGCCCGATGGCCTGGCCTTCGACCTCGACGGGCGGCTGGTCATCGGCTGCTACCGGCCTGACGTCGTCTATTTGGGTCATCCTGACGGCTCGGTCGAGGCGCTCGTTGAGGATTATACCGGAGAACTGCTCAACCGTCCGGCCAACGCCGCCCTGCACGGGGGCCGGCTTTATCTTTCCAACCTTGGCGGCTGGCACCTGTCCGTCCTGGACACGGACCTGCGCCCCGCCCCCCTGCACCGCCCAGCGCTGCCGTGAGAGAATGACCGTATGAAGAACATCCCGGCCACCCTGGCCGCCGTCCTTGCCCCAGCGCCCCTGGCGGGTGCCCAGACGCCTCCCGCCGCCGTCACTATTACGTTCCATCATGGCAATTTATGATGGCAATTCCGGGGGCCAACGCTACGGCCGAAGTCCGGCCTGAGGCGCTGCCGTTGGGGCAGCGAGTTCATCCCGGCCCCTCGGCGTCCGCGAAGAGCTGTAGCTGCTCCGGCCGGGTCGAGTCCCCGTCGCGGCTCAAGCCCTCCGGCCCCGCCCGGCGCCTCCGTGCCCGCAGGCGCGCGGCCTGGGCGAGGCTGCGCCGGGGGATGCCCGCCGCCAGCAGCCACTCGCGCGCCTTGGCCCGCGAGACGGGCGTGCCCAGCCGCGCGGCGGCGCGGTCCGCGATCCGCTGGAGCGAGAGCAGCTCCTGGGCGTACCAGCGCTCCAGCTCCTCCCGGCTGAAGGGGATGTCCCCCTCAGGGGCCGAGTCCCTGGGGGCGGACTCGTCGGGACGGGTCAGGATGCCGGCGGGTGTCGGCTGGTCTGGGTTCTGGCGAGGGCGGTCGGGCACGCCGTTATGATACCCTGTTGCCCCGCTCCGGCGGTGTGGCCCTTCCCGGCATCGGCTCTCCCCGGCGTCTCGATCCGCCCGGTCCCGCCCTTGTTTCACCCGGTTCTGCCCCGTTCCCGCGCCGGTTCCTGCGATAAGAATGGTTATCATCGGAATCGGCCCCCTCCGGTGCCGGTGGACCATCGGAGCCGCCGCGGGGTGGGGACGAAGCCAATCGCCTCTTATCGCAGGAAAGCGGGCCGCCAGCTTCCCTGATCCCCGCCGACCGGGCCCGCCGCCCTCAGCAGCCCCGACTCCCGGCTTGAGGCCCTCCGCCGGCCTGACGTAGAGGCGCAGGTTCCACTGCGGGAAGTCGCGCAGGCTGGCCGGGACGGGGCAGGGAAGGCCCAGCACCCGGACGCGCCGGAAGCGAAAGGCGACCAGGCTGACGTGGGCGCGCCCGCCCCGGCGGTCGAGTCCAGGCCCGGCGGCAGGGACGGGGCCAGCGCGGCGTCGGGGACCGCCCAGGAGGCGATGACCAGGTCGGACCAGACGGCGGTGACCAGGGGCCGCATCGCGTCCCCCGCGGACGGAGTCAGGGATCGTGCCATTATCAGGAGTGGAGGCATCGTCAGAGGTCGAGACATCGGGTGCCCGGACGCCACACTACCACTTGTCATTGGGCACCGTGGCGGGCACTGCGGACGGGCGGGAGAAGGCGCGCGCCCTACAGCTTCACGTAGTCGACGGCGTTGTCGTCGAGGTTCTGCTTGGTGCGCCAGTAGCGCTCCGTCGTGCGCGGGTCCGCGTGCCCCGCCGCCGCCTGAACCTTGTGCAGCGGCGCGCCCCCGTCCAGCGCCAGCGTGATGAACGCGTGCCGCGTCGAGTGCGGCGTGACGTGGTCCCTGATCCCCGCCGCCGCCGCCCGCCGCCCCACCAGCTTCCAGACCGCGTCCTCCGAGAGCGGCCGCTGCCCGTCCCGATACATCTTATAGAGCGCGTCCTTCCCGCGCCCCGCCTTGACCAGCCCGCAGAACAGCGGCGTCTGCGGCCGCTCCTCCCGCAACGCCCTGGCCGCCTCCCGCCAGCGCTCCACCTGCCAGGCCACCTCCGGGGGCACCTTCACCAGCCGCTCCCGGTTGCCCTTGGAGACGACCCGCAGCG
>JAFAZD010000295.1 GCA_019239955.1 Armatimonadota bacterium
CGCGACCGCGTGAACGCCGAGCGGCGCAGGCTCCCCATGGTGCGGATCGAAAGGGACTATGGCTTCGACGGCCCAGAGGGGAAGCGGAGTCTCGCCGACCTGTTCGGCGACCACCGCCAGCTTATCGTGTACCATTTCATGTTCGACCCGGAGTGGGAGAAGGGCTGCCCCGGCTGCACGGGCTTCGTGGACGCCCTGGGCGACCTCTCCCTGCTGGGCGAGCGCGATACCCGGTTCGTGCTCATCTCCCGCGCCCCCCTGGCGAAGCTGGAGGCGTACAAACAGAGCCGGGGATGGGACGTGCCGTGGTACTCGTCCTTCGGCAGCGATTTCAACTACGACTTCCATGTCACGCTGGACGAGCACGTTGCGCCCCTCGAATACAACTACCGTCCCATGGCTCAGACACAGATGCCGGAGGGCGGGGAGGCGCATGGACTGAGTGTCTTCTTCCGTGACGGCGGCGACGTTTTCCACACGTACTCCACTTACGCGCGCGGCGTTGAAAGCCTCACGGACGCCACCGACCTGCTCGATGTGACTCCCTACGGCCGTCAGGAGGAATGGGAGGACTCCCCGCCGGGATGGCCCCAGCGCCCGACGTATGGGTAGCAACGGTCCGACAGGATAAAAAAACAAGTCCCCCGAATCCGTCGAGAAGCGCGATGGACATCAGGGGGGCTGAAACAGTGCGTTCGACCAGATTGAAGAATATCGGGAAGGAGTACGCCATGAATGACCGTAGGGATGACCGTTCCGCAGCCGAGCTGATCGCGCAGGCGAAGGAGGCCACCGCGAGGGCGAAGGCCGATCTATTGAAAACGTTCGAGTTCGTCCCGGAGGACAGACTCGCCTGGTCGCCGTCGCCGACCGCGCGAACCCCCTTGTGGATCGTCGCGCACTGCGGCGCGTCTAACGCCGCGTTCGCCGCCATCCTGCGGGGCGAACCGCTTCCGATGCCGCCGGACCCGGCGGAGGCCGCCGCCTTGATCCGGGCCGGAGGCCGGGAGACCGCAACCCGCCTCGAAGCGGTGCGATCCGTCGAAGACTCGACCGCAGATATAATCCGCGCCCTCGACGCGGTGACGGCCGCCAGGATCGTGACCTCTCCCGAAAGTCCCCTCGGGCCGCTCCCCTTTACGGTCTGGATGCAGGTTCCGGCCATCCATATGATGGGCCATGCGCGCCAACTTGACTACCTCCAGACGATCTGGGGCGATGTTGACTACCATACACAAATTGCCTGACGCCGGTTGAGGCTGTCGCCTGGGGTATCTTTGGTTCCTACCACAGAGCAAGGACAGCCCCATGAGCGACAACCTCAGGCGCTAATGTGCCATACATTCGAGTCTAAAGCAACTGCTGCCGGCCATCGCCGGCAAGGTGACCGACGCCGGCAGCCCCAAGGGGGAGTGTGTACGGTAGTTAAGGGGCGATGTCCAAGACCATTAAGCAGGACCAAAAGGGGCAACGGCCGCTCGATATAAATGAGCGGCCGTTGTGAAAGCCTCCCGCCGCCTTCCCTCGGGAGAAGCCCGCCCTGAAGGCGGCGAAGCGGCCATAGGGACCGCATCTCTTCATGCTGCCATTCTGAGAGATTTTGGGAGGCCGTCTTGGGGGCGTACTTCGCCCCAATATCAGTCCGGTGGTGCATTCCCTTGAAGCGGATGTTCTTGACGGGGGCGTAGGCACGGGCGAGGGCGATCCCTGAGCGCCGTGCCGGCGCGAAAGAGGTACGCATGGACACTGCTGCCTCCTCTAATGCGTCATCGCCGCCGCTGCCGGGGCGGCGGTGGACGCGCCGCTCAGGCCGTCGAAGTGCAGGTGGGTGATCGTCGCCAGGCCGATCAGCGCGAAGACGGCGAACAGCCCCCAGCAGAGATAGGAGTTCAGCCGCTGCGAGCGGGCCGAGATGGTGATGCCCCAGCGGATGCAGAAGTTCCACAGGCCGTTGGTGAAGTGGAACACGGTGGCGATGATGCCGAGCGCATAGGCCGCGAAGTACCAGGGGTCAGCGAGCTGCCCGGACATGACCTGGTAGCTGATCGCATCCTCCGGGTGCGGGCTGCCGTGCCACTGCTGGACGTACTTCGCCCAGCTTGTATTGTAAATATGGAAGCCGATGTAGAAGAAGGCGATCACGCCGCTGGCGCGTTGCAAGAAGTACATCCAGTTGCGCCCGTAGCCGTAGCGCCCCAGGTTCGGCTGCCCGTAGGCGGCGATGAAGAACCCGTAGATCGAGTGGAAGAGGATGGGCAGATAGATGATGAGCACTTCCAGCACGGCGACGAAGGGTAGGTAGCCGAATACCTTGACCACGGTGTCGTAGGCGTCCGGCCCGCGCAGGGCGTAGGAATTGGCGATCAGGTGCTGGACCAAGAACACGCCGATGGGGAAGATGCCGGTGAACGAATGCAGCTTGTGCCAGAGGTACGGGTCGCGCAGACGCCTTGGGGCATTGCGGGTCTCGTTCGACGCGGGGGCCGCCGTTGCCATGAAGAATCCCTTTCACGTCAGGTACGCCCCAGTATACCCGCATGTTTGAAAAACGTAAAATGGGCCTTTTACCGGGCGGCCTATGTGCCCACCCCTGTGGATCCCGCATGGCTTCATCGGCGTCCCCCAAATGGCGGCGACAGCAGGACATGACGTAACGTACCATGACGGCCCAGCCGGAACCAGAGGCCGATGGTCAGGCGCGGCGGCAGAGCCTGAAGAGAAACATCGTCAGTGACCTGGGGCACGGGTTGGCCGACCGGGTGTCCGAAACGGCGTACCAGCCAGAGGCGACCCGGTGACGAGGCTTCCAACCAGGCTCTTTCGTAGCGCAGCACGTCTCCAACCCACGGCGGCTGGCCTCCCGACTGTTCCAGAAAGGCGGCGAAGGCAAGGGCCTCTTTCCAGTGCTTGTGGATGCCGTCCGGGATAGGCGCGACGGCGTAGCGGGCGAAACAGGTCCCGAACTGCCGGCCCAACGCCCGGCGCGTTCGCGGCAGCAGTTTTTCCACTTCCTGGCGGCGCTTGCTGACAAGCGAGGCAGCGAAAAAGCGGAGTTGAGGGGCCGAGAGGTGCGTGATCTGCGCGATCTCTTCATCGGATAAGCCCAACTCTTGCCCGACGACGCCCGGATCGGCCAGGAATCGCTCGCGCAGCGAGACATCCGTGTAAAGGCGCGCCAGGGCGCTCTGGACTTCGGCTAGGCCCATCGTCCGCGTTGCCGTCCCAGGCTGCGCGCCCGCTCCAGCTCGGCGGCCAGCTCCGAGAAGGGAGGCAGATCCTCGTCGCGCTCCAGCAGGACGCCTTTGACCGGCGCGCGGGTCAGCACCTCGTCCATCAGCGCCCAGACCTCCGGCGGGGTCGGCGAGGAGTGGCTGTCCACGAAAACGCCGTCCTGCCAGCGCCCGCCGACGAAGTGCAATTGGACGACGCGCTCCAGCGGCAGGGCATCCAGAAAGGCAGCGGGGTCGCCGCCGTGGTTGACGGCGTTGGCGTAGAGGTTGGTCACGTCCAGCAGCAGACCGCAGCCGGTCCGCTCGGTCACTTCAGACAGGAACTGCGCCTCGGTCATCTCCGCGCCGGGCAGGGCGACGATGTAGGAGATGTTTTCCAAGATCAGAGGGATGTCCGTGCGCCGCTGCATGGCGGCGATGTTGCGGCACAGCACGTCCAGGGCCTCGCGCGTCCACGGCAGGGGCGTCAGGTGGCCGATGCTGACGCCCCCAGCCCGTGTCCAGGCGATGTGCTCGCTCCACCAGGGCGGGCGCAGACGGTTGACCAGCGCCGCCACCTTGTCCGCGTACTCCTCGTCCAGCCCCTCCGCGCTGCCCAGCGACAGATTGAGGCCGTGCGGGATCAGCGGGAAGTGCGCCGCCAGCAGGTCCAGCTCCCGCGCCTTCTCCGGCGCGGCGTCCAGGTAATGGTCGGTGACGATCTCCAGCCAGTCCACCTGCCCCCGATGGAGAAACAGATCGCTCAGAAACGGCTCCCGGAAGCCCAGCCCCGCGCCGAGTGCCGGAAAAGAATTGTTGTCCATCAGCCGCCTCCTCCGCATCCGCCGCAGTCCCCTCCCCCACCGCAGCCGCCTCCGCCACCTCCTCCGCCGCAGCCGCCGCTGCTCCCGCCGCAACCGCCCCCGCTGGAGGCCGCCGACTGCGCGAACATCTGGCCGTAGGCAGCCTGCGGCGTCCCGACCAGCGCGCCGACGCCGAACACCCCGACCAGAAGCACCAGCGGGTCCACGGCCAGGTTTTCCGTCGCCACGGTGGGTCGCTTCAGGCGCTCAAATGCCTGCTGCAGGCTTTGAAGGTAGGCCTGACCGCGCCGGCTCAGACGCCGGGTCTGGGCCACGAACGCCAGGACGGCCAGGGAGATCACAGCCATCAAGAACAGAAACACGACGTTGGAATGGCCGTTCGCCAGGGCCGCCGCCAGCTTGTAGCCGCCCAGGCCCAGGATGATCAGGGCGGCCGTGCCGGCGACACGCTTCACCCCCTGCCTCTGCTCATCCGAGGCCAGCAGCCGCTCGTCGCGCAGGGCCTGTTCGTAGCCCCTGCAATGGTCCTTCGCGCGCTGAGGCAGCAGGGACAAGAAAATCTCCCGCGCCGTGCGGGGGCTGACGAACTCGGCAAACATGTCCTGTTCCAATGGCGAGAGGAAAGCCCGATCAGGCGCGCCAGGAGACGGGCCGATGCGCTGCTCCTTATTCCACCGGCTGCTGGACGGCATGATCTGCAAGTAGCCGCGCTGGATCAGGCCGAAGATCGCCACGCGGATGACTTCATTCTCGCCGCCGCGCAGGTAAGCGATCTCATAGGGGTCGGGATGGATCGGCACCAGGGGCGGCCGTTCCTGGCCTGTCCGGTCAAGACTTCGCCGGGCAAGAGAGACCCAGGCGAGCGTGGCGACGATCACGCAGAGATACAGCAGCAGGAAGTGCGGGCCGTACATGTCGGCTAAGGGATTGTGGTTCCAGGCCATCGTAACCCTCCTGTCAGGTATGACACGACCGACGGCGAAAAGTTGCCGCCTCATAGCTACGCTATGAAGATGCCCCATGCGAGGAGCAATGCCAGCAGCGCAGCTATGGCGGTCACAACCAGTCCTGCGACGACACGACCCAGCGCGGCACTCCTGACGCCGTGGTACAGGGAGAGCGTAGGCAGGCCCAGCACCACGATCCGGGCAGGAACTTCAAGCCACGCGGCAACACCTGATGGGAGAAAGGCGAAGGCGAACGCCAGCACCACCGGCACGAGTACGACACCAGCCAAGAAGTAGCAGCCCCAGATCAGGTGTTTGCGTGCGCTGACTTCGGCCACACCATCTCGCAGATCAGAAGCACTCAGATGAGCAACATCAGACGGCTGCCGGGGGACGTTCGGCGGCGGGGGCCAGACCGGCGGCATGGATGGATTAGGCTCATCCTTCTGCGTGTTCACTGCCGTCTCCCAACAGGGGGTCATAGCCGATGACCTGATTATACTCCACCGCCAGCAGGCCCATGTCGTCCATGTCTTGTCCCTGATACGCCACCTGGCCGGAGAGGACGTAGCCCCAGGGCTTCAGGAAATGCCGGATGAGATAGTGCAGCCAGGCGTCGTAACAGTAGAACTTCTCGATGCCGTCCCAGCAGATCGCACAACGGTCCTGGGTCGGGACCCAGTGACACCACAGGCTGGGCTGTGTCCAGGGCGGCTCATCGTAGTCCAGGACGGACGAGTCCACCTCGTCCTCATCCTGCCCGTGATCGCCGATGCCGCCGGTGAAGTACTCTCCCTCCTCGCCGAGCGGCAGGCCGACGGCCAGGCGGCGTGGGTCGGGAGCGTCCGTGAGTAGGAGTGGGATGCGGCGCATCCGCCGCGTCTGGGCGAAAAGGGCCAGGTAGTCTGCCTGCGCCTCCGTCAGCGGCCGATCCAGATCGAAGCGCCCTTGAAAGTCGGTTGTGTAACCCATTGTTCCTCCTTGAGTCCGGGCCATCGCGGCCCGGCAATCCTTCGACGATCCTCAGAAACCGTCCGCCATCCACCAGACGGCTTCACCGGTGCGGTAGGACTGCATCAACTGCCGGTAGCGATCATCGGGCAGGGAGAGGTTGCGGGCCATGCTGCCTTTATCCTGCTGTGTGGTCACGGCTCCCAGCGAGTTCAGGAAATCACTGCCGGTATGCTGCGGCAGGGCCTCCAGGCCCAGTTGATTTCGCCCGCGCCGGAGGACTTCGGCTGCGGCGGCTTGCAGCAGGGCGCGTTCCGTCGCCGCGTCTATTGCCCGCCATTCCGTCGCAAAGATGATCTCGTTCTCGGCTTCGGGCACGACAAGGACGAGGTAGCCTAGTCCCGGCCGTGTGCTGAGGTAGGTCGGATAGCCACGCCAGTTCCAGCCGACCCAGCCGTCAAAGTAGGACGGGGCACGGACGAATTGCAGCGGGCGCGGGCGGGCTGCGTAGAGCGGCGGGAGGGCGTCGGTCGTACCGAGGCGCTGCCAGTCGGCCTCTGCCGTCGGGAAGTCAGCCTTCAAATTCACCTTCGCGCGCGGGGCATGGGTGAGTTCCCAGCCCAGGGCGGCGTAGTGGCCGGGAACCCCTGTGCCGAGCAGCGAGTAGTGGAAGCCCTCGCGCTCCATCTTGGCGATTGCCATTTCCAGCAGGCGGCGCGAGAGGCCCCGGCGGCGGAACTCCGGCAGGGTGGCGACGTTGGCGATGCCGCCGCAAAGCAACTCGTCGCCGTCCCAGACGACGGGGCGGCGGCACAGGTGGACGGCGCTGACTAACTGATCGCCCTGCCAGGCCCCGAACGTGTCGCCCTCACGATAAGAGGGATCGGCATCGGCCTGGTAGTAGCGCTCAAAGTAGCCCGGTGGAGCGCCGAAGACCGCCTGCCAGAGCGACAGCGCCTGGGCCTGTTCGCCATCCGCGACGGGGCGGAACGTCACTGGCTCCATTATTGGCCGAGGGCTTGCTTGACCAGGGCCGGGATGTCGGCGGTGCTCTCGGCCATGCGGACTCCCGCCGCCTTCAGCGCATCCACTTTGGCCTGGGGACCGCCCGACGAGCCGGAGATGATCGCGCCGGCGTGGCCCATGCGCTTGCCGGGCGGGGCGGTCAGGCCGGCGATGAAGCCGACGACCGGCTTGGTCATGGTCTTGATGTACTCGGCGGCGACTTCCTCATCGGTGCCGCCGACCTCGCCGCACATGACGACGGCTTTGGTCTCGGGGTCGGCCTCGAACAGCGGCAGCACGTCCAGGAAGCGCGTCCCCGGCATCGGGTCGCCGCCGACGCCCACGCACGTCGTCTGCCCCAGGCCCGCGCGGGTCAGGGCGTCCACCGACTCGTAGGTCAGGGTCCCGGAGCGGGAGACGATGCCGACGGGGCCGGGCGTGAAGATGTTGGAGGGGATGATGCCGATCTTACAGGCATCCACACTCAATATCCCCGGACAGTTCGGCCCCAGCAGGCGCGAGTTGGAGATTTTGACCACGTTGACGGCCTTGATCTCGTCCTCGATGGGGATGCCCTCGGTGATGCAGACGATGAAGTCCACGCCCGCGTCGGCGGCCTCCAGAATACCATCGGCGGCGAAGCGGGCCGGAACGAAGATGCAGGAGGCGTTCGCCCCCGTCGCCCGCACCGCCTCCTGCACGGTGTCGAAGACCGGCACGCCCTGCACCGTCTGCCCGCCCTTGCCGGGCGTGACGCCGCCGACCACCTGCGTGCCGTAGGCGATCATCTGCTGCGTGTGGAACTCGCCCTCGCGGCCCGTGATGCCCTGCACGATGACCTTCGTGTTTTTGTCGACCAGGATGCTCATGGCTGCCCCCTGCGGCGCTTGAAGTAGAAGACGGTGACGGGCACGTTCTGGTCCTCGCCGGTCTCGTCCTCGCCCGCCTCCTCGTTGGCGCGCACATCGGCGACGGCGCTGACCAGTTCCCAGCCCTGCGCCCCCAGCCCGTTCAGCGTCTCCTCGTCCGTCTCGTCGTCCGAGTCGCTGACCAGTATCTTGTACTCGTAAATGTCGGCCATGCTGTGTCCTCCTCGTAATGATCGCCGGGCCAAGTGTACCCGATACTGATTGCCCCTGACTACCCGCCTAACTCCAGACAATGGCCTCGTCGTGCCCCGGCCAGGCGGGGGCGTCGCAGCACAGGAAGATGAGGTCGTTATCGCCGGTGTTCTCGACCCAGAACCGGTAGCCGGTCGGGATGAGCAGCGCGTCGCCGGGACGGACCTCGGCAGCCTCCTCGCCGCTGCCGTCCGGCGACAGGCGATGAAAGCGGCCCATGCCCGCCACGATGTACCAGGCCTCCTCAATGGTGCGGTGCGAGACGCAGGCCGTGCGCTCGCCGGGCTTGACCAGCGCCTCGGCGAGACTGAGGCGGGTTGCGCCGCGCGCCTGATCCACCAGGACGCGGATTTCCGCCCCATCCGGCGCGATTACATCTGGAATCTCGGCACGGCGATACGGCAATTCCGGCTCCATTCCATCGCCCCTTTGCTACAATTGTACCCGCATGGGCATCCCGCGATAGGTCGCGTCACGGCTGCGGCCGTCCGGCAGGACGACGCGCAGGCGGCGCACGGTCAGCATCCCCGGAAACCTCCCGACACGCGCGCCGACAGACAGAACGTGGCGGCGGTCGTCCCATTGCATCGGGATGCGGCTGAACGCGCCGCGCTGGTAGTCGTAGGTGTCGCCGGAGTCTTCGTAGAGCGTGAACTGGCCGGCGGCGCCGGGGTAGACGCGCACCTCCAGCGGGTCTTCCGGCGTCTGGCCCGTGTATTGCATCACGGGACCGAGGGGTAGGATCGTCCCGGCGTGGACGTAAGTAGGAATCACGTCCAGCGGGACGTGAAGGTGCAGCGTCTGCCCGCCGGCGATGGGTTTGCCGGTCTGAAAATCGTACCAGCGGCCTTCGGGGAGGTAGACATCGCGCGCGCCGCCTTCGCTGAGGACGGGGGCGGCCAGCAGGCCGCGCCCGACCAGCCACTCGTCCTCCAGATCAAACGTCCTGGTGTCCTGCGGGAACTCGAAGAAGAGGGGGCGCATCGGGGGCGCGCCGTTGCGGGAGGCGTCTTCGGCGAGGGTGTAAAGGTAGGGGATCAGGCGATAGCGCAGCTCGATGGCTTTTTTGGTCGCGGCCAGCACGTCGCCGCCGAAGGCCCAGGGCCAGCGCGGGGAGTTGATTGTCCCGTGGGCGCGCATGACGGGGACGAAGACGCCCTCCTCAATCCAGCGCGCGTACAGCTCGGGCGTCGGCGTCCCGTTGAAGCCGCCGATGTCCTGGGCGACGAACGGCATCCCGCACAAGCTCCAGTTCAAGAGCGTCCCCGGCTGGTTTCTCAGCGCGTCCCAGCTGCTGCTGATGTCGCCCGACCAGACGGCCGCGCCGAATCGCTGCATCCCCGGCGCGAATGCCCGGTTGATGGACCAGACGCGCTGGGGGCTGGCCCGCCGCCCGCCGTCCCACTCGGTCTTGGTCATGTAGAAGAACTCATCAAACGATTGCTCGGCCTCGTCGTTCCACCAGCCGCCGACGCCGTCCTGGATGAGCGGAGCGTGATGACTCCACCACCAGTCGCGGACTTGGGGCAGGTCATAGCGGATGTCCGAGCCGACCAGAATCCAGCCGCGCTGCTTGGCATAATCCAGGTGCGGGCCGTTGACGCGCGGCTTGCGGATGCCGACGAAGTGCAGGCCCAGCGCCCGCATCGCCGCCAGATTCGCCTTCGGGTCCGGGAATGTCTTGGGGTTGAAATCCCAGTCGTTGACGAACCAGTCGTAGTCGTAGATGAAGGCATCCACGGGGATGTGTCGGTCGCGGAACTGATGCCACTTGTCCTGCACATCGGCGGCGTCTGTGTAGCCCCAGCGGCTTTGCAGATAGCCCAGCGTCCAGCGCGGCGGGATTGGCGCGCGCCCCGTGAGTTGCGCGTAGGCGTCCAGCAGTCCGTAGGGCGCAGGGGCAACCATGAGGTACAGGTCAATAAAGTGTGCGGGGGCTTTCCAGTGCATCACTCCATTTTCGTCAGTCCAGGAGACGCCGCCCATGTCATTTGCGACCAGGATGCCCCAGCCGCCGGTGGACCAGACGAAGGGGATGCGCGTGAACCCGTTGGAAACGACAGACGTGCCGGACGTGTGGACCAGCGGCCCCGCCCGGTTCATGCCCTCATTGCCGCTGCCGTACAGCCGCTGCCCCGCGCCGTGCCGCAGCGAGACTTCCAGCGCGTCGCCGGCTTGGTGAAAGACGCCTTCGGAGAAGATGACCCGGCCCGCACTGTCGGTCAGCCGCAGCGTCCCATCCGCGCTGACGGAAAGACGGCCCGCCGGAATTTGCAGCTGAGCGCCCGGCCCGGCCTTCGCACCTCGCCACGCCGCCGTCTCCGCCACGAACGGGCTGGGCTGCGCGGCGTTCGCATCCGACGCCGTCTGGACCACGACATGGAAGGTGCGCGCGTCCGCCGCCGACACGTCCACCGACAGGCCGTTCGCCGTGACATGGACGGATGGGGCGTTTCGCGCGGGAGGTGGACAAATCGGGACAGGCCGTTGCAGGCGGGTGACGAGGGCCGGAGGCTGACCCGGCATCGGCTCCTGCGCCCGGCAGGAGGTCAGCAACAACGCCGGATACAGCGCCAGCGTCCCGGCCATGAGGAGTTTGGTTGTCATCATGTCGCATTTCCCGGCATTTGAAGGCCGGGCTTCAAAAGGCAAATGCCTGCCTGCGCGGGCAAGGGCTTGTCCCATCTGCTGCCCACACAGGCGGGCATTTGAACTTCGAAGCGCGGTGCTTCAGCCCCGCGAAACCCGACCGTGACCAGGCGCGTCCCCGGCCCGAAGTCATCATGGAACGCCTTGAAGACGGAGCCCAGCGGCCGTCTCATGTCTGCCAGATCGGCTCCAGGTTAAGCACGAAGCCGGGTAGTTCCGGGTCGCCGGAGACGGTCTGGGGGTTCTCCAACACCCGTACGTCCTGACCCGGACGGTAGACCTCCACGCGCTGGCTCTGCGGGTCAATCAGCCAGCCCAGCCGCGCGCCGTTGGCGATGTACTCCCGCATCTTGTCTTGAAGCACCGGCAAGCGGTCCGTCTCCGACCGCAATTCCACGACGAAATCCGGGCAGATGTGCGCGAACTTCTTGCGGTCCACCGGGTCCAGCACCTCCCAACGTGACTTCTCGATCCAGGAGGCATCAGGGGAACATTGCGTACCGTCAGGCAGCGTAAACCCTGTCGAGGAGCCGAACACGATGCCTGTCTTCACATGCCGGTTCCACAGGCCCAGGTCTATGGTTACGTCGGCGTTGCGGTGCCCCGACTCCGCCCCTTCTGGTGGCATGATGATCAACCTTCCTGTTGCGGTCAGCTCCATTCTCAGGGCGGGGTTTGCCTGACATAACTCGAAAAACCTGTCACCCGCAAGCAGGCCCGGCGGGGCGTTTAGCAGGAGGCGATTCTCCTGCCACTCCCCGCCCTGTTGCCGTTGCGCGGATGGCGGCGGCTCCAGGATTGCCATCGCGTCACCTTATTTCTTGGCGTAAGCCAGCTCCACGATCTTGGCGGCGGCCTCCTGCATGGTGGCGGCGGGGACAAGGTCGGTGGTCTTGAGCAATTCCGCGCCCTCCTCGGCGCGGGTGCCGGCGAGGCGGATGACGATGGGGACTTTGATGTCCAGGCTCTTGGTTCCCTCGATGATGCCCTTGGCCACCTCGTCGCCGCGCGTGATGCCGCCGAAGATGTTGAACAGGACGCCCTTCACGTTCGGGTCGGACAGGACGACTTGCAGGCTACTGGTGACGGCCTCGGCCTTCGCGCCGCCGCCGATGTCCAGGAAGTCGGCGGGCTTGCCGCCCGCGCGCTTGACCTCGTCCATGGTGGTCATCACCAACCCCGCGCCGTTGCCGATGATGCCGATGTCGCCGCCCTCCAGGCGGACGTACTGGATGCCGCGCCGGTGCGCTTCGGCCTCGATGGGGTCCTGCTCGGCGCTGTCCTGGAACTGGACGAACTCCGGATGGCGGAACAGGGCGTTCTCGTCAATGTCCCACTTGGCGTCGCCCGCGATGATCTGGCCGTCCTTGGTGATGACCAGCGGGTTGATCTCGGCCAGCGTCGCGTCCGTGCCGACATAGGCCGCGTAGAGGGCCTTCAGGAACGGGATGGCCTTGTTGATGTACGCCTTGTCGAACTTGGCGTCAAAGAGCACCTGCCGGGCGGCGTAGTCGGGCAGGCCGAGCAGGGGGTCAATGAACAGCTTGGCGATGTCGGCGGGGTTGTTATGCGCCACCTCTTCAATGTCCATGCCGCCCTTGGTGGAGACGATCAGCACGTCCCGCTGCCGGCCCCGGTCCTGCGTGATGCCCAGATAAATCTCCTGGGCGATGTCCACGGCTTCTTCCACCAGCACGCGGTTGACCTTGAGGTTGGCGTTCGCCTGCGCGAAGAACAGCGTCTTGCCGATCAGGTCCTTGCCGACCTCCTCGGCCTCGTGGGGGGTGTTCGCCAGCTTGACCGCCCCCGCCTTGCCGCGCCCGCCGCTATGCACCTGGCCCTTGATGACCACGCGCCTCCCGATGTTCCGCGCCGCCTCCCGCGCCTCGTCCGCGTTGGTCGCCACCTGCCCCGCCGGCACGGGCACGCCGTACTGCTTCAACAACTGCTTCGCCTGATACTCATGGATTTTCATGTTTGGTCTCCAAAAACGTCTGTCCCGGTCATTTCGCCGCCCCTCAGCAAGTTTCCTGCCCCTGCCGGAAGCGCGATGAGTGCTTGCTTTCCAAAAGCATGTTGAGCGCCGTAGTTGACGGCAAAAGAAAGAGCGTACTGGGTATCAACCTCGTCCCTCATTTGCTTCTTTAATGGCATTCAGTGCGTTGCCAATGTCGGCATACATACGTTTCCAGGCCGGTAATTGACGTATCGGGCCGTGAACGGAAAGGCTCTGCAACAAAATCCGACGATTTTCGGGGAAGTTCGCATTCGTTTCTCTTCGCCGGTCACCGGCGGTTTCGGAGGCAGTGGCAATGGCCTGCTGAAGAAGCTCTTTTGGGTTCGCTTTCCCTTCAACCTCATGTGGCGATGGCAGATCAAGGCTACCGCGCCCATGCGGCTTGTTAGCGACCCTGCGAATTGCGTCTTCATCCAGCAGCAACCAGGCCTCTGTTTCTTGAACAGGGACGATGGCAACCCACGGCTTTTGACATTGACACTTTGTGACGGCATCAGCGATCTCAACGTACCGGGGCTGAGGGTCGCGCGAGTCAGCGTCACGGTGGATCAGGAACAGATCGGCGCGTGGCTCCAGCTGCATGGCGGCGCTCAGTTTAGCGGCAACAGTTTTCTTAATTGGTTCCGGCAGCCGCCGAAAGTCCAATTCGATCCCTGTCACTTCATCTGCGCCCAGTTCCAGGCAAACATTTTCTAAGTGCGAGATGAGTGCATTCTCGGAAGAGCCTTCGCCGATCAGGACGAATTGCAGCATCATAGGCTACTCGACTCCATTCAGCAGCGAAGGAAGCCTCAGTTGCACACCAGGGGGATCGGTGAGGTAAGCCAGTAAGGTTCCGTCCCCGACGCTCACCTCCCCTGCTTTGCTGCGCCAGGTGTCGTCTAGTGGACGACACCTGAGTGTTCGTGTCGGCAGGCCATTGGTCGTTTTTACCTTGGCCTCGATGGCGCAGAGCAGGTCGTTCCGGTTGATGAGCTTGACGAACACAGGAGAGTGGGTCGCCACAATGACTTGGCGGAATGGGTTGTCTGGACCGGGCGCGTCATGGACGTTAACAGCCAAATCCTGGAGCAGCCTGACCATCTCAGCCATTTTCGCCGGATGGATTCCATTTTCCGGCTCCTCAATGCAAATGAGGCCGTCGGACTGGGAGTCAACGACCAGGACAGACAATGCCAGGAATCGGAGCGTCCCGTCGGAGAGTGAGGCGGCAGGCAGGGTGATGCCCGTCCGTTCCTTGACCTGAACGGTCAGTAGTTGGCGCACGGCGTCCACGTCCACGATTATGTCGGAGATCGGGACTAACCCAGCCAAGCGGTTCGTCACCTTCGCATACACGTCAGCGGGATCGTCACGGTGTTTCTCGGCGTCGGAGGCAAGGCGGTAAAGGGTGGCAGGCAGATGTCCGCCGTTCGCGTTGACGAAGGTGTCATCCTGGAACCGATCCGGCCTGCGCATGGCCGAGGGTTCCAGGGCGAGGAAGCGCCATTTCTGCATTTCGCGCCGGGCCGCGAGGATCGTGGGCGTCGCCGACGTATTGGAAGTTCCGACGATGGTGCTGGGGGCCTTGTTGGCCGGGGCGCGCTGTCCTGGGCCACGTGAGCCGCCGTCCTGATGAACAATGATCTCTGTCTGTCCATCGTCCGCCGTCTCGACAGAAATGAACCCGGATTTGATGCGACGATTGTTAGTGATGACTCTATCGCGGAAACTTTGAACGTCATGAGGGAATTTGAGTCTTCTCGCCGCTTCGCCCTTTGTAATATAATTCAACGTTTCCGAGAGAAGAGTAAGATGGCTCATGGCTGTACTGCTTGTGGCCTCCTCATACCCAATTTTGATCTCGTACCTCAGAAACGTAGACGTGGCCTCCGCAGGTCGCCCGAAGTCATCTTTCACTTGTTTGTCCACGATCATTTCGGCGGCGATGCGGAACTGTGCTGCACGCTCCGACGAGTTGCTCCAGAACAAGTCGCGCAGGTCGCTGCCCTCCATGCCGTTGCCCCGAACCATTTGGGCGGCCTCAATGATTTTGTGTTCCGTGAGCAGTGATAGAAAACGGATGGCATCGAAGATGTTGGATTTGCCGACGCCGTTCGGCCCGGCGATACAGTTGAACGGGGCGAAATCCACCGCAAAATTGAGCAGATTTTTGAAGCCATCAACCTCTAATCGCGTTAGCATGGGGGATACCTGCGGAGTTCATCCATGGAGTGAGTCTGGGCGCGTTACACGCGAATTTCGCCCAGATAGGCGACAGTGACAGAATAAAGTAGATGCATAGAATGGGGCTGGAAGAGACGTCGGACGGGCAGCCGCAGTATTCGCAACGATGCCCGGCGCGCTCGGCGACAGCGGTTCGGGTAGCAGTGTCAATCAACGCCTATCCGTCCGAACCGGTACGCAGGCCGAGATCTTTCATCAGCGGACGCACGGGAAGGCCGCGCCGGCGGGAAAGTTCGGCCAGGTAGTACAGGCGCTCCGCGTCATGCGCCTCCGTCGCATCGGCGGCGGAAGCCAGCTCCCTCCACTCGTCGGGGGTCAAGGTCCTGGCATCGCGCTTCGCGGCGAGGGCAGAGAAACGCCGCCAAAATGATTGGGGAAAATCTTCGCGCACCTTGGCGAGCAGTCCCTCCTCGCTCATCGCCTCCGGCGGGGCGCGGCGCAGGCGGGGTGCGACCGCCTCATAAACGTAGGTGGTAACATCAACGCCTTCGGCCTGGGCCGCTTCCCGCACCCGCGACTCCACTTCCGGCGGCAGGTCTATGATCAGTGTCATGGCGGTTGATTCTTACTGACGCAGTAACTGCTTCGCCTGATACTCATGGATCTTCATCGTTCATTCTCCCAACGTGTGACTACGGCCCTTGTGTTAGGCGCAGGCCGTGCGTAATCCTTCCTTGACAGATTACCCCGAAGTTGTATAATGGTGCAACAACGTGATTGGATGGCCGGGGCAAGGGTTGGACGTATGCCTGGGTTTCAAGCGGCCTATGACGCCGTCGTGATCGGGTCGGGGCCGAATGGGCTGGCGGCGGCGGTACGGGTGGCGCAGGCGGGGCGGTCGGTCTTGGTGGTGGAGGCGGCGGCGACGCCGGGCGGGGGGTGCCGGTCGGGGGAGCTGACGCTGCCGGGGTTCACGCACGACATCTGCTCCGCCGTCCACCCGCTCGGCCTCGGCTCCCCGTTCTTCCGCACCCTGCCGCTGGAACGGCACGGGCTGGAATGGATACAGCCGGACGCGCCGCTGGCGCATCCGTTTGACGACGGCACGGCGGCGGTTCTGGAACGGTCGGTGACGGAGACGGGCAGGACGCTCGGCCCGGACGCCAAGCGTTATGAGAGGCTGATGGCCCCGCTCCTCCCCGACTGGGAGGAACTGTGCGCGGCCCTGCGCGCGCCGCTGCGGATGGCACGATATCCGTTCGGGCTGGCGCGGTTCGGTCTCAAGGCGATCCGTTCGGCGCGGGGGCTGTCGGACGGGGCGTTTCAGGGCGGGCGGGCGCGGGCGCTGTTCGCGGGCTGTGCGGCGCATTCGTTCCTGCCGCCGGAACAGTCGCCGTCCGCCGCGTTCGGGCTGGTGCTGGCGATTGCGGGCCACGCCGTCGGCTGGCCGATCCCGCGCGGCGGCTCGCAGAGGATCGCGGACGCGCTGGTGTCCTACTTGAAATCGCTGGGCGGGGAGGTGGTCTGCGGCCACCCCATCCGGTCGCTGGACGAGCTGCCGCCAGCGCGGGCGGTGTTCTGCGACCTGACGCCCCGGCAGGTGGTGCAGATCGCGGGCGACAGGCTGCCGCCCGGCTATCGGCGGCAGTTGGAGGCGTATCGGTACGGGCCGGGGGCGTTCAAGCTGGACTACGCGCTGGACGGGCCGATCCCCTGGAAGGCCCCGGAGTGCGCCCGCGCCGCCACGGTCCATCTCGGCGGGACGCGGGCCGAGATCGCGGCCTCGGAGCGGGCGGTCTGGCGGGGAACGGTGTCGGAGACGCCCTACGTCCTGGCGGTGCAGCCGTCGCTGTTCGACCCGACGCGCGCCCCAGCGGGGAAGCACACCGTCTGGGCCTACTGCCACGTCCCGAATGGCTACCCCGGCGACATGACCGGGCGCATCGAGGCGCAGATCGAGCGGTTCGCGCCGGGCTTTCGGGACCGCATCCTGGCCCGCTCCGTGCTCTCCCCGGCCGGGCTGGAACGGCACAACGCCAACTACATCGGCGGGGACATCAACGGCGGGGTGCAGGACTGGGCGCAGATGTTTTTCCGCCCCGTCCCGCGCCCCCTGCCCTGGACGACGCCCCTACCCTATTTGTATTTGTGCTCGGCCTCCACCCCGCCGGGCGGGGGCGTCCACGGCATGGGCGGTTATTATGCGGCAGAGGCGGCGTTGCGGCGAGGGCTTTAGGACCCACCTCCCTGCTTCGCGGGGTCCTCCCGCAGCGGGAGGATTAGGAGAGGAAGCCCCCCGGAGCCGGGGGCGGGCCGCCGGAAGCCGTCAGCAGATAGACTGCCTCCCAGCCCTCGCCTTCGTCCACGTAAATCATCTGCAAGCCGTGTGTCTGGGCGTGGCGCGCCGACTTCGCCGGGGGATAGATAAACTCCACATCGCCGTACTTCCAGTCGCACGGAACCGGGTACCTGTTGGAAGTCAGGCCGACATCATCCGGTTCTCCGAGAACGGCGTGTAACTCGTCTCGCGTCATCCCCAGCCGGATTTGACCGCTGGCGATCAAGGCTTGAACCTCGGCGAGTCTGCGCGGCGGCATAGGGGCTACTCTTCCTGAACGCGCTCCGCGCCCGCGTAGACCGTAAACCCAGTGTCCCGGAGGAAGCCGATCAGGGTCTGGTTGTTCGCCTCGGCGAGTTCGGCGGCCAGCGAGGAGGCGGCGGAGACGGCGCAGACGACGGGAACGCGGGCCATCAGGGCTTTCTGGGTAATCTCAAAGGAGGCGCGGCCGCTGACCAGCAGGATGAGCGGGTCGTCCGAGCGCCAGGGGAGCCAGCCGGCGGCGACGCCGTGGCCGATGGCCTTATCGGTGGCGTTGTGCCGGCCTATGTCCTCGTAGACACACAGACACTCGCCGTCGTGACGGAACAGCCCGACGGCGTGCAGGCCGCCGGTCTCCTGGAAAAGCGTCTGTCGGCGGCGCAGGACGTGCGGGAGTTGCAGCAGGGTGTCGCGGGAGACGGGGGCGGAGGACGGGAGGGGACAGGTCTGCATCCCAACGGCCTCCAACGCCGCCTTGCCGCAGAGGCCGCAACTTGTCCCCGCCATCAGCGTCCGCTGCCAGAGCCGGCCGGCAGCGGGGGGGCGCGTGAGGCGGACAGTGACGATGTTGGCGATGTCCGTGTCCGCCGCCTCGCCGGTGTCGCAGTGGCGTATCCGGCCGATGTCGGCCTCCGACGTGATGACGCCCTCCGTCAGCAGCAGGCCCCGTGTCAGCTCAAAGTCGTGGCCGGGCGTCCGCATGGTGACGGTGAACCGCTCGTCATTCACCCGAATCTCCAGCGGCTCCTCGACGACCAGCGCATCGTCCGCCTCGGATGGCACACCGGCGCGCCAGCGCGTCACGCGCCGCTGCTGTATGGCATCTTCGGAAGACCTGGGTGACATGGACGGAGGCGGATGGGAATCGAACCCACCACTCGCGCAGTGCGAGCCGCTGGTTTTGAAGACCAGGAGGGCCACCAGACCCCGAACGCCTCCACAGATGGGAACTCCCTCACTCCACCACGATCAGGCCGTCGGACGGCGCGGCGATCTCCCCCACCCGCGCCGCCGTCAGGCCCCGCGCGGAAAGGTCGCGCACGAGCGCCTCTGCATTCTCCCCCGGCAGGGCGATCAGCAAACCGCCGGAGGTCTGCGGGTCGAAGAGCAGATCCACCAATACCTCCTCCACAGGAGCGTGGATAATGATGGCTGTGCCGAAATAGGAACGATTGCGATCCAGGCCTCCCGGCCCTATGCCCTGCCGGCGCAAGTCCAGCGTACCCGGCAGCAGCGGCACGCGCGCCGCCTGAAGGTGGGCCGTGACACGCGACTCGCGGGCCATGTGCGACAGGTGCCCCATCAGGCCGAAGCCGGTCACGTCGGTGCAGGCGTGGGCGTCGTGGCGGAGCATGGCGTCGCACGCCGCCCCGTTCAGCGTCCGCATGGACGCGACGGCGGCGGTCATCGCCTCCTCGCCCGCGACGCCCTGCTTGATGCCAGTGGTGACGACGCCGACGCCGAGCGGCTTGGTCAGCACTAGGGCGTCGCCGACCCGCGCCCCGGCGTTGCTCAGGACATGGTTCGGGTCAATCAACCCCGTCACCGCCGCGCCGTACTTGATCTCCGGGTCGTCCACCGTATGCCCACCGAGCAGGGCGACGCCGGCCTCGATCATCTTCGCCAGTCCGCCCCTGAGAATACCGTTCAGGATGCCGGGAGCCAGCCCGGACGGGAAGGCGGCGACGTTGAGGGCCGTGACGGGCCGGCCGCCCATCGCCCAGACGTCCGAGAGCGCATTGGCGGCGGCGATCTCGCCAAACGTGAACGGGTCGTCCACAATGGGCGTGATGAAGTCCACTGTCTGCACCAGCGCCTGTGTCTCGCTGAGGCGGTAGACGCCGGCATCATCCAGCGTGCCGAAGCCGACCAGCACGTTCGGGTCGCGCGGCACGTTCAGGAACAAGTCTTTCACTGCGGCGCTGAGGTCCCCCGGACCCAACTTGGCCGCTCACCCGGCGCAGGAGACCATCTCCGTCAGCCGGATGTTCATGTCGGTCACGGCGTCATCACCTCCTTTCAGGCCCCCACACCCGCACGTCCCCCACCCGCCTCGTCACGCCGCTCGCGTCCATGTGTTCCAGCAGCGGGATCGCGTTCTTGCGCGTGGTGCCCAGGACCTGGTTCAGCTCCGAGACGGTCGCGCCCGGCCTGCCGGCCAGCGCCTTTTTCAGACGGCGCTCGGCCTCGGCGATGGCGGCGCAGTGGAA
>JAFAZD010000307.1 GCA_019239955.1 Armatimonadota bacterium
ATGCTGGCGACGCCGCCGATGGGGTACAGCGTGATGTTGGCGACCGGGATGCCGTAGCGCATGGCGATGACGCTGTGCCCCAGCTCGTGCAGCACGACGCACAGGAACAGCGTGACGACCAGCGCGACATTCAGCCACTCATGCCCCCCCGGCTTCGGCAGCCCAACATAGACCAGGAACAGCAGGAACGTGAAGTGCAGGCGGATCGGGATGCCGGCGACGGTGGCGATTCGCAGGGACCAGGGATCGTTCTGCACGGGCGTCGGCCCCGGTGCGGCCCGGTTCGGCGTCTGGTTGTTGGTCGGCGGGGCGACGGACATGGATGATTCTCCTCCGGCCCGTTCTTACCCGGAAACGCCCAGCAGGTCGCCCACGGCGAGCGTCACACCCTGCGCGGCCAGGGGCGAGACGGTCTGCCCCGCGCCCAGCGTCGCGACGGAGGCGTAGCCCTGCGGTGTTGGGTCACGATGGACGAGAACAACGCCTTCCTCCACAACAACGGTCCAGTAGTCCTCGATGCCGGCCTCGGCGTACAGCAGCGCCTTTTCGCCTAGATCATTGTCCACCGAGGAGACGGCGACCTCCACGAGCAGAACCACATCGGCGGGCTGCGGAAGCGGCTGATGCGAGTCCAGGAGTTGTCCCCGGACGAGGGCGACATCGGGGACAGGCTCGCCGTCGAAGGCGATGTGGATCGGCTTTTCCTCGCGGACGCGAAAACGCGGCGCCATGGCGGAACGGAGGCAGGAGGCACAGAATTCGACAACGTTGGCATGGAGCGAGGACTGCGGCATTTTTTCAACGATCCTTCCGTGGATAAGCTCTAGTCGCTTCGGCTCCCGGAACACGCCCATGTCCACGGCGCGGTCGAACGTCTCCACCGTCCAGTGAAAGTCGCGTGTCGTCGCCCGTCCCGATGTGACCCGCCCCAATGGCGGCTGAACGAGAGCAGTCGTCATGGCATCCCCTCCCCCAGCAGGTCACGCACGGACAGGACGGCCTCCGGGGCGGCCAGGGGCCGAATGGCCCCGTCCTCTCCCACCCGTGTCACGCTCTGATAACCCTCCTCCGTCGGGTCCCGGTGGACGACGATCTCCCCGGCCTCCGGCAACACGACCCAGTAATCACTGATGCCCGCCTTCGCGTACAGCAGCGCCTTCTCCCCAAGGTCGCCCCGTTCCGAGGAGATGGCGACCTCCACCAACAGGACTACATCTTCCGGGGCCGCATGGCGGGCGAGGTAATCCAGGTCGTCCCCCCGTATCACAGAAATGTCCGGGATCGGTTCGCCATCGAAGGCAATGTGTATCGCCGCCTCCGCCCGCACCGTCACCGCCGAGTTGAGGACGGCGCGCAATCGCTTGGCAATGTGGCCGATGAGGGCAGTGTGGCGTGGGGAGTACGGCATCTTCTCGATGATCCTTCCGTGGATGAGTTCCAGCCTGCCAGGGTCATCAAACACCCCGGCGGCGGCCGCCCGGTAGAACCTGTCGGTCGTCCAGTGAAACTCGTTATTTCGCGGGCCCGCCGCATGGCGCGGCGCAGGAGATGTCACGCTCATACCTTGCCCTCGATCTTCTCACGGCGGCGCTTCCAAGTGAGGCAGCAATGCTTCGCCAGCAAACACGCCCCCGAACCGGTGGAGAAGGCCACGCCGGCGACGATAGCTCGCAGGGCGGGCCAACCGTGCTCTCGCTGCCAGACAAAGATAATCAGCCCGGCGGGAACACAGAGCAGCCAATCCGAATGGGCACTGATCCACGTCGCCGCCTTTTGACGGCTTGTTCGGCCCTCTCCCGTGCCTCCGTCGCTGCGGATCATTCTCGGCCAATAAATGGCGAAGAGGGACACCGCCCCAACGCAGATTGTCACCAGCGGCGGATGCATTCCTGTCTCCTTCCGTCTCACTTCGCCGAAGGCATGGTGCGCTGAACCCGATAGCGAATCTTGTTACCGAGTTGGCCCCGCAAGACCAGCCGAGCAAGGTCTTTAACAGTGACCGTCACAGTCGCTCTGGGCGCATCACCGATCCAGAGCGCATCCAGATCAAAGCCACCCCGGCACCTGGTGTCAAGTCCATGGAGCGCCTTCGCCAGTTCGGGGAGGACTTTGGGCCACATGTCCCATGTCGCCGCATTCCAGTCGGCGGAGTCGGCGAGCAGACTGCACGCGCACCCGTGTCCAGTTTCCGAGATCATCAGGGCAGCCCTTCCGGACGGGCCCCGCTCAGCGACGTGCGCCGCCAGGCC
Organism: Armatimonadota bacterium; assembly: GCA_019239955.1. Taxonomy (GTDB): domain Bacteria; phylum Armatimonadota; class Armatimonadia; order Armatimonadales; family Capsulimonadaceae; genus JAFAZD01. Next base: position 2,250 of record JAFAZD010000307.1, read on the forward strand.
GGACTCCGCAGCGACCGCCCTGGCGATCCGCTCCGCAAAAGGCGCATCCGACGGCCAAAGATGGACGGTCAGGAACAGGCACATGGCTCTTGTGTGGCCCTCTTGCGCCGTCCCGGCTATCGGTTCAACAAGGTGCCGACGTACTTGAGGAGTTCGTTGGCGGACTCCTCAGTGTAGCCCTGGTCTTTGACCAGGCGGTCCACCACGTCGTTGATGCGGCGCAGCTGCTCCTGGTCCGGGGTCTTGGTGCTGGTGGTGATCTTGACGATGTCTTTGAGGTCGGCGAAGAGTTTCTTCTCCAGGGCTTCCTTGAGGCGCTCGTCGGTGCCGACGCCGAAGGTGCCGCCGCGCCGGGAGACGCTGGCGACCGAGCGCATGATGCCCTCGCGGAACTCGCGCTTGGCATTTTCACTGACGCCGATCTGCTCCTCAATGCTCCGCATCAGGCGCTCGTCGGGGTCCACATCGTCGCTGGTGATGGGGTCCTTGACTTTGGTGCGGTTGCAGAAGGCGTCCACGTTGTCCAGGTAGTTATCCAGCAGGGTCTTGGCCGACTCTTCGTAGGAGTAGACGAAGGCGCGCTGGACCTCCTTCTTGGCGAGCTCGTCGTAGTCCTTGCGGGTCTCGTCAATGAAGCCGAGCAGGCGGCGGTGGTCCTCCTCGCTGCTCGTATACTCCTGCAAGCCGTCACGCAGGGAACGCAGGACATCAATGGGGGTGACGTAGCCCTTGCCGCCCTTCGCCAGCGCCGCCGAGATGCGGTTGATGACGAAGCGGGGGGAGACACCGCTCATGCCCTCGTCCATGAACTCCTCCTGGAGTTCGCGGATGTGCTTCTGGTCCCAGTCCCCGACCTGCTTCTCGCCGTCGTAGAGCTTGAGTTTGGTCATCAGGGACAGCCCGGACTTCTTGCTCGGCTTCAGGCGGGTCAGGATGGCGAACAGCGAGGCGACGCGCAGGGTGTGCGGAGCGATGTGGACGCGGGTGAGGTCGGCGCGCTCGTCATGCATCTGCGACTGGCCGATCAGTTTCTCGTAGATTTTCACCTCCTGCGAGAGCCGCAGGTTGTAGGGGACGCGCACCACGAAGATGCGGTCGATCATGGCCTCGTTCTCTTTGTTGCCGAAGTAGGAGTTGTACTCGTACTCGTTGGTGTGGGCCAGCACCACGAGGTCGGCGTAGATGAGGGCGAAGCGGGAAGCTTTAATCGTCTGCTCGCCGGCTACCGTGTTCAATTCATAGAGGAACCGCTTCTCGGCCTTAAGCATCTCGATGAATTCGATGACGCCTCTATTAGCGATGTTGAGCTCGCCGTCGAAGTTATAGGCGCGCGGGTCAGACTCGGAGCCGTACTCGGTCAGCGCCTGGATGTTGACGGACCCCGTGAGTTCGGCCACGTCCTGACTCTTGGGGTCGGCGGGCTTGAACGTGCCGACGCCGCGCCGCTCGCGCTCGGAGAGGGTCATGCGGACCACGGGCACGTCGTCAATCTTGCCGGCCCACTCGTGCGCCAGCCGGTAGCGGCAGACGGGGCACAGGTCGCCCTCGACATGGAGGCCGGTCTCGCGCTTGAAGGGGCCGCGCAGGTCTTCGGGAATCAGGTGCAGCGGCTCCTCGTGCATCGGGCAGCCCTGGATGGCGTAGATGGCCCCGATGTCGGTCCGGGAGTACCGTTCCAGCCCCTTCTTGAGCAGGGTGGCGAGGGTGGACTTGCCGCCGCCGACGGGGCCGACCAGCATGAGGATGCGCTTGCGGATGTCCAGACGGCGGGCGGCGGGGGCGAAGTACTCTTCGACCAGGTGCGCGATGGTGCGCTCCATGCCGAACAGCTCATTCTCAAAAAATCTGTAGTGCTTGACCTTGCCCTCGCCGGGGTCGTCCACGCCGGACGCCATGATCATGTCGTACATGCGGGCGTGGGCGAGGTCGGCGACCTTCGGGTTCCCGGCGACGACGTCCAGATACTCCCGGAACGTGCCCTGCCAGTGCAGCTTGTCGGTCTGCGCGCGCTGTTCCTCCGCTTGTTTGAGAATGTCCCAGGTGCTCATTGATGTCCCTTTCGCGTACAATGAAGAAGGTTGAAAAAGATGACCGGCCCAAAAACACATGAAGCCCCGGTGTTCGTCTTCACGAACTCACCGAGGCTGCGTTGCTTGCTCGCAATTCTCTTGTCTGGCGCGGCGGGCGGGAAAACATCCCCGCTCAGTACCGCTGGAAAAAAATCCGCCCGCATGTCCTCGGACTTGTTGTGAAGGTATTGACGCTGAGAGTGGTACAGACTTTCATTGTCCGCGGCTTCCGGTGCGGCGGGGCGCGTTGGCCTCCGCCGCGAAATTCTGATCCCGTGCGATGTCGTTATGCAGTGCCCAATTATACCATACTTTACGACGGCTTGGAAGATTTTGTTCCCCCCTCGTCGTACGCCGGTTCGCCCGCCTGCTCGTCCGGGTCGGGCCGCAGGTGGTGCCAGAGCCAGAGGCCGAACAGGATCACGAGGACGACGCCGACGGCGGCATCTACTTTGTGCAGCCAGGCGCTGACCTGATGCCAATGCTGTCCCAACTTGATACCAGCCCAGGCGAGCAGGTAGCAGAAGGGAAGCGCACCGACGAAGGTGTAGGCGCAGAAGCGCCCGAAGTTCATGCGCGCGATGCCCGCCGGCAATGAAATGAAGGTGCGGACGATGGGCATGACGCGCGTGAAGAAGACGGTCGCCTCGCCGTACTTCTGGAAGTAAAGCTCGGACTTGTCCAGGTCGCGCCTGCGGATCAGGACGTACTTGCCGTATTTTTCCAAAAAGGGCCGCCCGCCCTTGTGCCCGACCCCGTAGGCGAGGATGGAGCCAAGCAGGTTTCCACAGGCGCCGACGAAGGCGAGGGCGTGAATGGTGAAGCCGCGCGCCGGGTCGGTGACAACCAGTGATCCGGCGAACGGCATGATCGCCTCGCTGGGGATGGGGATGCAGGCGCTCTCCGCCGCCATGAGGATCAGGACGCCCAAATAGCCGGCGTGCGCGATGAAGCCGGTGATGGCGTTGATAAGATGTTCGACCAAAAGTGTTCTCCTGAATTGCCGGAAAGAATCCCTCCCGGCTCGCTGAGGCTTTATTGGGGTGAGGCCCGCCACCCTCCCCGAAGCGGAGAGGGGAAGCCGTTCCCGTTCACTATACCACGCATCCGGGCGTCCGGCGTCACTCCCAGTGCAGGTTGACCCTGTCATACTTCTTAAAGGCGAGGCAGAGTCCATTTGGGCAGCCCGCCGCCGGGATTTTGGGGGAGTGCAGCACTGTCTACGGCCGATTCTCGTTGAAGGATGCTATCTCGTCGGAGAGGTTTCGACCAAAGCGCCTTCGATAGACGCCACAAGCAGTAAAAAGACCTCCCCTGGCTAATCACCGAGTCGGCAAAATCATCTCCCTCATCTTCGGAACACTCGTGGCCGAGTTCTTCCATTCCCCGCATTGCCCCGGGGATACCAGGAGAGTGACGCCAAAGTTCAACGTTTACCTTAACGGACTACTAGGGCCAGGGAAAGCCCGCTGAAGCCAGTTGGGAACGTTCCCGATCTTCAGGCCCGTGAATGGGGCTTCCTTTGGCATTAGCCCGGCCCTTCAGGGCCGGGACCCCCAGACCACACGCACAACAAGAAAGCCCTCCCCCGTGGGGGAGGGCTGAGGAGGAACTCTAGCGCCAGGCGGCCTGCCGCGCAGCGGAGGCCCGGACGGGGCGCGGAGGGTGTTGACAGCGGCTCAACGCGGGCCGTCGGCAGGCCGGCTTGAACGAGCGGGCGCGGCGCGAGCGGCGGTACGAATATGTCGCCGGCGCGCTCTCATCTACCGCTGTCGCCACCAAATATGAGTAAAACGCAACGGCCGACGCGATGTAGCCAGCGGCTAATCCCAACAGCATCATCGTTCTGCCTTCCCAATGCCGCGCGAGGAGAACTCCGCGCCCGGCAGTGATATGTGATTATAGCCCCGCTCACGCGCCTGCTAAACATCCCCGCGCCCGATTTGGCCTGGGACGAGGTATTGCAGCAACACACAGTCCTCCCAGGCCCCGCGCCGCCTCCCGACCTCGCGCTGTACGCCGACGGTCTCGAAGCCGCAGCGCCGGCACATAGCCAGGCTGGCCGCGTTGCCCGCCCAGATGCGCGCGATGACGACGTGATGCCCCACCCGCGCCGCCTCCTCCAGCAGCGCCCGCATCAGGGTCGTCCCCAGCCCCCGGCCCCGCGCCCCCGGCGCGAGGTACAGGCTCGACTCGGCCGTGTGGGCGTAGACGGCTCCATTTACCCAGGACGACAGCGAGGCGTAGCCCAGCGCCGCCCCCTCCTCTTCGGCGACCAAGACGGGGTAGTGTGGGGCGAGATGCGCCTGCCACCAGTCGCGCCGCTCACCCAGCGTGCGCGGCTCCAGGTCGCACGTCGCGTCGGTTCCGGTCACGGCGGCGTTGTAGATGTCGGTCAGCGCCGGCAGGTCGGCCTCGGTGGCTAGGCGGATGGTCATGGTTTACGGGAGAAACGTCACGATGGGATGCAGGCCGCGGAAATGCAGGTGGTTCACCTGTGTGAGAATCAGGAAGCACTCCCAGAACACGACGGCGAGGTACACGCCACATCCCACCGTCACGATGACCTTCGACGTGCGCGCGCTCTGCAGCGCGACGCCCTCACAGGCCAGCACCACGACCAACACCATCAGGAACTTGTAGGCGGCAAAGCCGTGCGCCCCGTAGCGCTGCCATACCCACACCGCCGCGCCGTTGGCCTCCTGCCCCCGGTGCCCCATGATGTAGTCGGTCAGGAACAAATCGAACAGGTTCAGCAGCAGGAAGCCCAGGTACTCCCGCGCCAGCGCAAAGTCCCGCTTGAGCGCCTCCGAGGCCACCCCCCATGCCCCGGCAGGGTTGGCCCTGCCGTTGCCTCTGGTTCGGCGCGCCGCGCCGCCGGTGGGACAGGAATTCATACCCCCATTGTCGGCAACTGCCGGCCTGAACATGACATCCGCGCATCATTGCGGAACTCAGCCGACAGACAGCATCTCGCGGGCGTGCTGGACGACGGCCTCGGTGCGGCGTGTGCCGCCCAGCATCCGCGCGATCTCCTCCACCCGCCCCTCGGCGTCCAGCGTCGCCACTGACACGGTCGTCCGCCCGCCGTCCACGCACTTCTCGATGTAAAAGTGCGTGTCCGCGCGCGAGGCGATCTGGGGCAGATGGGTGATGCAGAGTATCTGCGCCTGACCGGCCAGCGCGTCCAGCTTGTCCGCGATGACCTGCGCGGTGCGGCCGCCTACGCCCACGTCCACCTCATCGAAGATCATGGTCGGAGTCCCCCCGGCGCGCACCAGCACGCTCTTCATCGCCAGCATGATGCGCGACATCTCGCCGCCCGATGCGATCCGGGCTAGGGGCCGCAGCGGCTCGCCGGGGTTGGGCGAGAGCAGAAATTCCACCCTGTTCGCCCCCCGGCTCGTCGGGGCCTGCGGCTCGATGGAGACCTCGAACTTGGTCGCCGCCATGCCCAGGTCGGCCAGTTCACGCATGATCCTCTGGGCGAAATCCGCGCTGACACCCTTTCGCACCAGGGTCAGCTTGGCCGCCGTCCTGTCCAGCGCCGCCTGGGCCTTCTCGATGGCGGCCGTCAACTCGTCCTCGCGCGCCTCGGCGTGTTCCAGTCGGTCCAGCTTTCCGGCCAACTCGTCGCCGTAGGCGATGATCTCGTCCACCGTCTCGCCGTACTTGCGCTTGAGCGTCCGCAGCAGGTCCAGGCGCGACTCGATCTCCTCCAGTCGCTCCGGGTTGAACTCGACGCCCTCCTGGTAGTCCCGTAGTTCATGGCTGGCGTCCTCGGCGTAGGAAACGGCCCCCTGCAGGGCCTCAATGACGCCGGACAGCGACCCATCGAGCGCGGCGGCGTGCGCCACGGCGGCGAGGGCGGCATTGAGCGCGTCCAGCGCGCCGCCCCCGCCCCGGTCGCCGCCCGAGAGCGCGGCGTATCCCTCCTGGGCGGCGGCGGACAGCTTTTCGGCGTTCGCCAGGCGGCTGCGGTCGGCCAGCAGTTCCTCCTCCTCGGCGGGCCGCAGATGGGCACCGGCGATCTCCTCCTGCTGGAAGCGGTACAGGTCCAATGTCCGCGCCCGCTCGCGCGCGTCCGTCTGCAGCTGCTCGCGCTCGCGCCGGAGGCCGTTCAGGGCGCTGAGTTGGGCGGCGACCTCCGCGCGCAGGTCCAGAGCCTCCCTGCCGCACCAGTCGTCCAGGATGTCCACGTGCCGGTCGGCATGGAGCAATGACTGATGCTCATGCTGCCCATGCACATCCACCAGGCCGTCGGCGATGGCCTTGAGGGCCGAGACGGGCATCAGGCGGCCGTTGATGCGGCACTGCGACTTGCCGCCGCCGCGTGACAACTCGCGGGCGACGAGCAGCACGTCATCCTCCTCGCCGTCCAGCCCCGCTTCCGCCAGGCGCGCCCGGACTTCGGGCGGCGCGCCGGACAGATCGAAGGCGGCCTCCACCGTCGCCCGTTCCGTCCCGGTACGCACCACGTCGCCGCCCGACGCGCGCTCGCCCAGTGCCAGCCCCAGGGCGTCAATGATGATGCTCTTACCCGCGCCGGTCTCGCCGGTCAGAATGTTCAGGCCCGCGCCGAACGACAGGTGCAGGCTGTCGATCAGCGCAAAGTTCGTCACATGCAGTTCTTGCAACATGGCTCGTTTATGGGACAAAGGAGACAGAACAAACGAGGCCGGAGGAGTCAGCGAATGAATTCGCCGCTCCCGGCGAAGACGCCGAGTGTCCGCCTGCGCGGACACGGGAATGACCTGTTCTTTGTCCGCGAAGGCGGACAATCAGCCGAAGGCTACGGAGCGGCGATTTCAATCGCTGTCCTCCTCAATGCTCAATCCGCCTCGCGCTCGCCCCAGTGTAGCTTACTTTGCAGTTTGTCGTAAAAGTCCGCGCCTCCGACGGACAGTATCTTGGCCGGGTGCGGAGCGCGGCGGACGTGAATCTCGTCGCCCGGCTGCAGCGGAAAGCCGATCTGGCCGTCAATGGTGACGCGGACGATGTCCTGCGGGTCGTCCTCCACCGTCACCGACACCTCCGCGCCGGACGGCATCAGCAGGGGGCGGGCGGTGAGCGCGTGGGCGCAGATCGGCGTCACCAGCAGCGTCTGCAGGCTGGGGTGGACGAGCGGCCCGCCCGCCGAGAGGGAATACGCGGTGGACCCCGTCGGCGTCGCCAGGATCACGCCGTCGGCGGCGTAAGTGGTGACGTACTTGCCTTCCACCGTCAGGCACAGGTGCAGCACGCGCGAGAGCGGGCCGTTCGCCACCACGATGTCGTTGAGGGCCACCACCGACGCCTGCTCGCGCGCGTGGCCGCCGTGAAAGACCTCGCCGGCCAGCATCATGCGCTCCTCAATGTGGTATGCGCCGTCCAGCAGGTCATCCAGCGCCATCGTCAATTCCGTGGGCGCGACCTCGGTGAGAAAGCCGAAGCGGCCCAGGTGGACGGGCAGCATCGGGGTGGCGCACGGGGCGCAGAGGCGCGCCGTCGCCAGAATCGTGCCGTCGCCTCCCAGCACCAGCACCGCCTCGGCGTCCACCACCTCCGTGTCCTTCAGACCGCGCCCCGGCACGCCCAGCGCGTCCGCCACCCACGTCTGCAGCAGCACGGTGACGCCGCGCTCGCGCAGGTGGGCCTCCGCCGTCCGGGCGATGCCCAGGGCCGCATCCTTGCCCTGGTTCGCCATGATGCCGATGGTTCGCATAGAGGGGCCTTTCGACGGCGGGGAGTCATTCCGTGGCCGTCTCCGCAGAGATGGGGCTTGCCGTCAGCCAGATTTCGCCGAGCATGTCGCGCTGCTCGGCGCGCAGCCGGCCCTGGCGCAGCAGCTCCAGCAGGGCCAGAAACGTCATCACGATGTCGGCGCGCACGAGCGGGCGCGCGAAACACTCGTCGAACGCGAGACCATCCGGGCCGGCCGCCTCCACCCGGCGTCCCAGGGCGACCATCGCCAGGCGCAGGGTCAGCTTGCGGCGGCGGACGCTGGTGACGGCCTCCGCGCCGTCCGCGCCCGCCTCGGCCAGCAGGCGGGTCAGCGCCTTCAGCAAGGCCCGCGGGTTCAGCTCCCCGAAGGCGACCGGCAGCGCGTACAGGTCCAGGGACGCCGACTCGCGGAAAAACAGGCGGCGGCGGTCGTCCTCCCAGCCGGCGAGCGTGTCGGTGAACGCCCTGTAGCGCTGGTAATCCAGCAGCCGCTGCACCAGTTCCCGGCGCGGGTCCTCGCCGGCCTCGTCCTCCGGGACTTCCTCCCGGGGCGGCTTCGGGAGCAGGGTGCGGCTCTTGATCTCCAGCAGGGTCGCAGCCATGACCAGGAACTCGCCGGCCACCGTCAGGTTCATCTCCTCCATCGCGCGCAGCCAGGCCAGGTAGCGGTCCGTGACCAGGGCGATGGGGATGTCGGTGATCTCGATCTTGTGCTCGCGGATCAGGTGCAACAGCAGGTCCAGCGGCCCCTCAAACGCGGCGACGGCGACCGGGGGCAGGGCGGGAGACGCGACGGCCATGATACCGTTATCTTACCTTTCGGCGGGGGCGCATTGTCAAGGGGCGTGGGACGCGGGCAATGTGCCGGCAATCGGGTATAATGTTGGCATGAGTCTCGATGAGCGCAAGCAGAAGATTCTGGGTGCGGTGGTGCGGGATTATGTGGAAACGGTCCGGCCGGTCGGCAGCGAGGAGCTGGCGGCGCGCCACCCCTGGGGCGTCAAGAGCGCGACGATCCGCAACGAATTGGCCGATCTGGCCGAGTTGGGCTACCTGCGCCAGCCGCACACCAGTGCCGGGCGCATCCCCTCGGACCGGGGCTACCGCTTCTACGTGGACCATCTCATGGTGGCGCGCGCCGTCGAGGGCGCTCCGGACTGTGACGCCCGGGCGCTCGACCTGGAGCACCTGCTGCGGCAGACCTGCGCCCTGCTGACGCGCATGACGTCGTACACGTCGGTGGCGACCCCGCCGCGCCCCGCCGACACGCGCCTCTCCCGCGTCTTCGTGTCCCCCGCCGGCGACGGACGTCTGCTGGTGGTCGGCCTGTTCAGCACGGGGCAGGCGGAGAACCGGCTGCTCGGCCCGCCGCCGGACGCGCCGGAGGCGACCCCGGCGGAGATCGTCGCGCTCGGCAACGCGCTGGACGCCGCCCTCGCCGGGCAGACGCTGGACGCCCTCGCCGCCCCGGAGGCGACGCCCCCGCCGCCGGAGCTGCAAGGGGCGCAGCGCGCCCGCTTCGATGCGCTGGCGGAGGCCGTCCGGCAGATGGCCCGGCAGGCCGCCGATGAGGATCAGGTGTACCTGGAGGGAACGCGCGAGATTCTGCGCCAGCCGGAGTTCCGTGACGTGGGCAAGATCGAGAGCGTGCTGGAGACCTTGCAGCGGCGGACGCTGCTCTACCAGTCGCTGTCCCACGCCCTATGGCACAGCGACGTGACCGTGGTGATCGGCGCGGAGAACCCGGTCCAGGCGATGCAGGAGTGCAGCGTAGTCACGGCGTCCTACTACGTCGGCGCGCGGGAGCGCGGCACCATCGGCGTCGTCGGCCCCACCCGCATGGACTACGACCGGGCCGTCCCCGCCGTCTCCTTCTTCGCCCGATCTCTCAGCCAAACCTTAACCCGCCTCGGCGGGTGGTAAGGAGCACCCATGCGCCTCACGCCCTCGCTCCGCCTCGTCGCCTTTCTGGCCGCCAGCCTGCTGTCGCCCAATACGGCGCGGACGCAGACGCCGGATCAAAGTTCCGCGCCGCCCCTGGGGCCGGCCGGCGGTTCCGGACCGGCCTCTTCAGAGTCGCGCGGATCGCCCGGCGCGGCCACGTCCGGCAAGGCGGCGATGGCCCTGCTGAACAATGCTATCGCCGCCATCGAGCGCGCTAAGGCGCTGAACTCCACGTCCGAGATGCAGATCATGGCGAGCACACAGGGGACGGCCTTTGTATTTAAAGAGCGGCTTCATTTGGTCACCCTGCGCCCGCAGAGGTTCCACTCGGACATCACGGTGTTGTCTGGGGATGGCACACCTGGGACAAGATATACCGTTATCTGTGATGGCGACAACGTCTGGACCTATCAGCCCGGGGCGCGGCGGTACGCCGTCACGCCGTGCCTGGATTTCTTCGACAATAATCTGTCGGCATCTCTGGGGGTGTTCGGCGGGATGCTCGCCGAGGGCGACCTGCCGGGGGGTCTGAACCTGAAGACGCTGACCCGGAGCGGGGTCCGGGTTCAAGGCGGCACGCGGATCGTGGACGGCGTTGAGTATTCCGTGGTCACGATCTCCGCCCCGAAGCAGGGCCTGAGCCTCCGTTTCCTGCTGGACCCGCAGACGGCGACGATCCGGCGGCTGGACATGGCCGGCCGGCAGCAGCAGGTGACATTTGCAATCACGGAGCGGATGCTCCAGCAGTCTCCCTCCCCCGCCCTGCCCGCCTCGCTGTTCCGCTTCGCCCCGCCGCCGGGGGTCAGGCGCGTCGAAAAGATTTCCATAGGACCGTTTTAGATGCGTACTCCCCCATCCGCATCAGCTTCCTGCCGAGACGCGCCGGTTTGACACCCCGCCCTCGGTTCCAGTATAATCCATTGTCAAAGGAACGTTTGCGGCCTTCCGCTTGTTTTCCTGATGGGGCGGCCAGGCGCCGCCGTCGGAGAAAGGGTTCAGGCGACTTCATGCTGAGTTTGACCAAACGCGCCGATTACGCGCTGCTCGCGCTGTCTTATCTTGCCTCGGTCGTCCAGGACGATCCGCAGCGCCTGGTCAACACCAAAGAGATTGCCGAGCAGTTCGAGATTCCCACCGAATTGCTGGCCAAGCTGCTGCAAATTCTCGCCAAGAACGACCTGGTCGCCTCCCACCCCGGTCCCACCGGGGGATACCGCCTGCGGCGCGACCCCAAGCAGATCAGCGTGGCCGAGGTGGTCGCGCTGGTGGACGGCCCGGTCTCCATGCTGCACTGCTCCAACGGGCAGGAGGGCGCGTGCAAGCAGTTCAGCCGCTGCACGATCCGCGACCCGCTGGCGGAGCTGGAGTCGCGGGTGAAGGCGCTGCTGCAAGAAATCTCCATCGCGGAGATCAGCCTGCCCGCGCGGACGGAGACGCCGGAGTTCGGGGACTTTTCGGGCCGCCGCTTTGCAGTGGGCCTGCCGGTTGGGTGATGATTTACCTGGACAACAACGCGACGACGAAGCCGGACCCGCGCGTGGTGGAGGCGATGCTGCCCTCCTTGCGCGAGGCCTACGGCAACGCGGCCTCGCGCAGCCATCCCTTCGGCTGGGCCGCCGAGGAGGCCGTGGAGACGGCGCGAGGCCGGGTCGCGGCGCTGATCGGGGCGGACCCGCGCGAGATCGTGTGGACGTCCGGCGCGACCGAGTCGGACAACCTCGCCTTGAAGGGCGTCGCCGAAGCCTATGCCGACCGGGGCGATCATCTGGTGACGGCGGCGACGGAGCACAAGGCGGTGCTGGACGCCGCGCGCCATCTGGAGCGGCAGGGCAAGCGGGTGACGATCTTGCCGGTGGATAAATTCGGCGTCGTGGACCTGGACGCGCTGCGGGACAGCCTGACGGAGCGGACGGTCCTGGTGTCGGTGATGCTGGCCAACAACGAGGTCGGGACGCTGGCCCCCCTCGCCGAGATCAGCCGGCTGTGCCGGGAGCATGGCATTTTGTTTCACACGGACGCGACGCAGGGCGTGGGCAAAGTGCCGGTGGACGTGGAGGCGCTGGGGGTGGATTTGATGTCCTTCACGGCGCACAAGATGTACGGGCCGAAGGGCGTCGGCGCGCTGTACGTCCGGCGGCGCAACCCGCGCGTCCGGCTGACGGCGCAGATGGACGGCGGCGGGCACGAGCGCGGAATGCGCTCCGGGACGCTGAACGTGCCGGGCATCGTCGGCTTCGGAGCGGCGGCGGAGCTCTGCCGGCAGGAGATGGCGCGGGACGCGGCCCACACTTGTCGCCTGCGGGACAGGCTGCACGAGGGCATTCAGTCCGGTCTGGACGGCGTGGCGCTGAACGGCCATCCGACCGAGCGGCTGCCGAACACGCTGAACCTGCGTTTTGAGGACGTGGAGGCCGACGCATTGCTGCTGGGGATGCCGCAGGTCGCGCTGTCATCGGGGTCGGCCTGCACGTCGGCCTCGGTCGAGCCGTCGCACGTCCTGCGGGCCCTCGGCCTGACGGACGCGCAGGCGCGCTCGTCGCTGCGCTTCAGCCTGGGGCGCTTCACGACCGAGGAGGAGATTGACCGCGTGGCGGAGAGGGTCGTCCATGAGGCGGCGCGCCTGCGGCGGCTCGCGCCGGAAAGGGTCCTGACGGCATGAACGAGTGCCCGCACTGTCATCACAAGTTGCTGTCCCAGGCCAGTCCCCGCTGCAACTGGTGCGGGCGTGAGATACCCGACGCCAGCTATCAGCAGCAGGCCGAGACGAAGCGTGAGGCGTTCTTCGCGGAACAGGCCCTGCACGACGCGGCCAGCCTGGCCCGGATGGAGGCCCTGAACATCAATCCGCTGCTGTCGCCGCTGGACCCGTTCACCGGCCTGCCGCTCGGCTCGGCCTTCCCGCCACGTCCGGTGCCGACATTTGGCCGGGCCCCTCAGGTGGAACAGCTGGCCCCGCCGCCTGAGCCGCCGGCCGAGACAGCCCCGGAGGGCGCGTCGGGCGGGCGCTTCCGGCATCTGGAACTTTGACGGTTTGACCGCGACACGCGAAGGAGGAACGTTCTCTGTGACCGACATTCCGAATGCGAATGCTCCGGCGGCCGAGGCGAAGGTCTGCCCCTCATGTCACCGCAAGCTGCTGACCCAGACAAGCATACTCTGCAACTGGTGCGGCGCGAAGATTGACGACCCCGAATACCTGGCCCGCGCCGCCGAGAGCCGGCAGGCGCTGGACCAGCAGGAGCGGGCGCAGATCGAGGCCACGGTCCAGGAGGAGGCACGCTACGGCGTCTTCGGCCGCCTCAAGCGCCGCGGCAGCACCAATCCCGGCGGCAACAAGCCGCTCGTGTAGAGGACAGAAACACGTAAACGACTGTCGCCTTCAGGCGACAGCTTTGTCACTAACCGCTAGGCGGTTGCGACAATAGGGTGGTTTACATTCACCTCGTACTCACAGCAGTTCTTGGGACGAGTCCCTGGGCCTGCTGAGTCATCACCCTTCCCCGACGCAAGTGTGCTACGCACACGAGGACGGGAAACCGAAACGTCTGGACATTTTACGAGCGAAGACGTTTGTGTTTGCTCAACCTCCGAATGTTCGCTTTTCAAGGCGGCTGTCTTGAAACCGTTGTCTCTCCCGCTGGAGAGTGCCTTTACAGCCAGACATATACTACCCGAAAGGGCGTTCGACTAAACACGAAAGGACACAGGACGAAGCCAGCCGTGTGCGTGGCACACTTGTCGGCAGAGAGGAACTTGTTCCTGCTTCGCAGGAAGCCATTCCTCCGCCGCCTGAAGGCGACGATATCCTGGCTTGATTTTATGACCGATGTTTTGGAAATCGTACCCGACCAAATGATCGCGCCGGCGGTGACGCTGACCGAGGGCGCACGGGCGCAGGTGCGGCGCGTGCTGGCGAAGAAGGGTGTGCCCGGCGCGTTCCTGCGGCTGGGCGTGCGCGGCGGCGGCTGCTCCGGCCTGTCCTATGTGATGCGGCCCGACACCGAGTTCGACGAGTTCGACCTGACCTGGGAGGAGCCGGACGGCCTGCGCGTCGTCATAGACCGCAAGAGCGTGACATTTTTGCAGGGCACGACGCTGGACTACAGCACCAAGAATCTGCTGGAAGGCGGCTTCCAGTTCCGCAACCCCAACGCCGCCAAGTCCTGCGGCTGCGGCACCTCGTTCACGCCGCGCTGACACCCGACGGCGCACGCTCATGACCCTGGAAGAACAGTTTTCTCGGCTGATCCAGATACTGCAGCTCATCGAGCGGGAGCCCTGGATGTGGGACGCGGCCGACCTGGAGGCCAAGTTTGAGGTGTCGCGGGCGACCATCGAGCGCGACATCGCCATCCTGCGGCAGTGGGGGCAGATCAAGCGCAAGCGGGGCAAGTTCGGGCTGGCGGAGATGAAGTTTTTGCCGACCTCGTTCACGCCGCCGGAGGCGCTGGCGCTGCGGCTGGCCGGCACGTCGTTCGCCGGGCAGGCGGGGGCGGCCTACAAGGACACGCTGGCGTCCGCCCTCCGTAAGATTGACCTGGCGCTGCCGGGGCGCATCGCCGCAGAGATCAAGAAGGCGCACCAGCGGGTCGCCGTCAGCCAGCCGGTGGTGCGCGACTTCTCGGCCCAGGTCTACCAGGACTTGCAGGAGGCGACGGTGCGTCATCACCCGGTCGAGATCACGTACTACTCGCGCTCGCGGCAGGAGCCGACGCGGCGGCGGGTGGACCCCTACGGGCTGACGTTCAAGATCGGGGCGTGGTATCTGGTCGCTTACTGTCATCTCAGAAAAGGTATCCGCACGTTCGCGCTGGATCGTATTAAGTGGATGCGGGTGGACGAGGGGCTGCGCTTCAAGTATCCGTCGGACTTCGACCTGAACGAGTGGCTGGCCAAGGGCTGGCAGCTGCAGGCGGGCGGGGAGCCGACGGAGGTGGTGGTGCGCTTCGACCCGGAGGTGGCGTCCTGGATCGCCGGCGGGCACTGGCACCCGACCCAGCGGATCGAGAAGCGGCCCGACGGGAGCATTCTTTTCCGGGTGACGGTGACGGGCTACGAGGAGATGCTTTACTGGGTGCTCTCGTTCGGCGCGCAGGCGGAGGTGCTGGAGCCGGCCCCCCTGCGCGCCGCCGTCGCCGAGGCCGCAATTAAGATGAGCGAGCGCTACGGCGTCGCCGAGGCCCCCGTCATGGCGTAGGGGCGCGGCATGCCGCGCCCCTACAAAGGCCGTCACCGTGTCGCCTTCAGCTTGTTCCAGATTTCATAGTCCGTATCGTGTTTGGGCACAAGCAGCTCCTCCCCGACCGTCTCCTCCCCGTGCGCGACGAGTTCCCCCGCCGCCGGGTTGCGTAGGTCAATGAACACGTCGCCCAGGTTCAGGCGCGTCCCCGGCGGGACCAGGCGCAGGCGCTTGATCTCGTCCTTGTGCCAGTCCGGCAGGATGGCATAGACTTCCTTCAGGTCGGCGGCATTGAGCAGGTCCTCCTGCTGAGGCGGCAGGACGGCCTGCTGGCCGGTATGCTGATCGGCGTGCAACACGGCGTCGTTGAGGGCATCGTCGTCCTTCGCCTCCTCGCGCGCCTGCTTCTCCCGCTTCGCCGTGTGCTCGTAGGCGTTCTTGGTCTTGTGATCCTGAGACATGAGTGATCCTTCCTCCGGCCCGGAGTTTACCCGTGCCGGACGGAAGCACAAACGGAGGGAACGGGGAGTTGCCTGATGATAGCCATTCGCGCAGAGAAGGCAGGGGATGCCAAAGCGATCTTTCAGGTCATCACCACAGCATTCGGACGGGATGCGGAGGCCGATCTAGTGGACGCGCTGCGCCGCCGCAGACAACTGACGGTCTCCCTGGTCGCCGAACGCGGCGGGCAGGTCGTGGGACATGTCGCCTTCAGCCCCGTCATCGTCACGTCGCCGGCGGAGACCTGGGAGGCGGTGGGGCTTGGCCCGGTCGCCGTTGAGCCGTCGGCACAAAGGCAGGGGATCGGGACGGCACTCGTTCGAGAGGGGCTGCGCCAATGCCGCCGGAGGAACGAGAACGTCGTTTTTGTCCTGGGCCATCCGGGCTTCTATGGGCCGTTCGGCTTTGTGCCGAGCAAGCCCCACGGCATCACCTGGGAGCGATCTGTTCCTGAGTCACTGTTCCAGGTCGCCGAGTTGCGTAAGAATGCGCTTGCCGGACGAGGCGGCGTGGTTCGGTATCAGCCGGAGTTTGATACGGTATAGTGGATTTGGCTCCCGCTATGCGACGCCTGTGCTTTCGCGGAGGTCTTCCGGTTTGGCGCGGCTGGCGCGGCGGGCGGCCTCCGGGTCGGACGCCGAGGGGCGGCCCGCGCCGACAATGGAGGCGCGCAGGGCGAACGCACCCAGCAGCGCGGCGGCGCTGGCGGCCAGGCCCAGCCGCTTGTGTACCCTCTTGGAAACGGGCAGGCCCTCCAAAATGGTCGGAACGGCCAGGCCCGCCGCGACCGCGCCGCCCCAGAAACGTTTCGCCTCCGGCCCCGTCGTCAGCGGCGCGGCGAACTCGCCCGCCGCCGCCAGAAATCCGCCGAGCATGACCGCCTCGGCGGCGCGCGCCGCGCCCTCCACCTTCGTCAACGCCTCGCCCGCCGCGCCCTGGGAATCATCCCCCACCCCCGCCAGCGCCAGGCGCACCGCCGACGCGCCGCTGCCGACGGCCCCGGCGCTGAACAGCGCGCCCAGCCAGGGGTTGCGGCCCCAGATCGGCACGGCGGTCGTGCTCAACAACACACCAGTATAGCCCGCCACCAGCAGGCCGAGCGGGACGCCGGCATCGGCAACCACGGCGGCCGCGCCGTCGGCGACGCGCGCCGCGCCCGACAGAGGCGCATCGCTCTGACGCGCCCGCACCCACTCGCGCAGGCCGGCCAGCGCCGCCGCCGCCGAATAGGCGGTCAAGGCCCAACTGCCCAGGCTCATCGGCGAGTGCGGCTTCCAGACGCGCAGCATGTGATGGAAGCGCTTCGGGTCGCCCAGATCCACGATGAGCAGCGGGGCGCAGGGCAGGGCGGCGGCCAGCGCGACCGCCGTGCCCGCACGGGTCAGGCTCCGGTACTCGTCCCCGCCGATGCGCTCGGCCAGCCGCGCCAGCATGTACGCGCCGCCGGACACCCCGCCGAGGAAGAAGTAGACGCCCACCTCCGGCGTCCAGACCGGCGGCTTGAGCATGGAGAGGTCGTAGTAGGACGGCGCGCCGGTCTCACCGGGCATCGGCGACTCCTTTCACGCCTTGCTTGAGGAAAACGGCGCTGAGGACGCTGAGGGCTAGGCCCGTCAGCAGGCTGGCGGCGTAACGGCCCTTCATACCCTTGAACGGCTGCGGCGGCCGCTCCGGCAGGTTGTACTCATTGGGGTGGTCTTCCAGCAGGAAAAAGGAGTTGAGCGCGCTGTAGTCGCCCATCGGCCTGTCGCCGTACAGATAGGCTTCGGTCCGGCCCTGCGCGTGCAGGTCCTGGACGCGCTGGCGTGCCCGCGCGCGCAGCTCGTCCACCGGGCCGAACTGGATGGAGGCGGTCGGGCAGGACTTGGCGCAGGCGGGAATCTCGCCGCCCTTCTGCCGGTCGTAGCAGAGGGTGCATTTGTGGGCGTGGCCGTCCTCCTGGCTGCGGCCCAGGACGCCGAAGGGGCAGGCGGAGATGCAGTAGCCGCAGCCGTTGCAGATGTCGGCCTGGAGATAGACGTCGCCGAACTCGTTGTAGATCAGCGCGCCGGTCGGGCAGGCCATCTGGCAGGGCGCTTCCTCGCAGTGCTTGCAGACGTCGCTCATCATCAGCCAGCGGCTGCCGGTCTCGCCGATCTTCTCCTGGAAGGCGACGTGCCGCCAGGTGGTCGCCGAGAGCTGCCCGGTGTTGTCGTAGCTGTTGCCAGTAAAGTTGAAGCCGTCGGCGGGGAGCTGGTTCCACTGCTTGCAGGCGACCTCACAGGCCTTGCAGCCGATGCAGACGCTGGTGTCGGTGAAGAAACCCATCTGCCGCTGGCCGTCCGGCCCCGGATCGGGCACGTCCCGGCGCTGCGGCGGGAAGGCATTCTTCAGGCTGTCGAACATTTCCAGAGGGATCATGGTATTGTTTCCGATAGAACCTACCCCTGGCGGCAAGCCGCCTGTCCCCTCCCTGTTAGGGAAGGGAAAGAGGAAGCCATTCTTCGCCCCTTCCCTGGCAGGGAAGGGGCAGGTCGCTTGCGACCGGGGTTAGGTCTTCGTCCGCGGCCCGTCCTTTCGCAGAGTCCTCTCCAGGTGGCCCTCGGGCTGCGCGCCTGCGGGGGTGTCCGGGATTGGCGCGCGGCTGGGCCAGGGGGCCATCGGCTTGGTCGGCGTTCGGGGCTGGCCGTCAGCGCGGCCCGCGCGGACTTTGCAGGCAAAGACCTTGGCCTCGTGCATGCTCACGTTCGGGTCGGCCACCAGCGAGGTCAGGTCGTTGGCGATGCCGCCGACCGTCTCGCCCGCGAAGCCCCACTGGAACGGGATGCCGACCTGGTGAATCACCTTGCCCTCGACGGTCATCGGCCGGATGCGGCGCGTCACCAGCGCCCGGCCCTCGATCTCGCCGCGCGGGCTGGCGACCACGCACCAGCCGCCGTGCTCGATGCCGCGCTCGGCGGCGAGCTCGGGACTGAGCTCGATGAACATGGCCGGCATCAGCTCGTTGAGCCAGGAGTTAAATCGGCTCATCGGGCCGCTTAAATACTGCTCGGTGACGCGGAATGTGCAGCCGACGTCGGGAAATTCCTCACTGGGCGTGTGCGCGAGCGGGTTCAGCGGCCCCTCAAAATAGCGCACGGTCGGGTTGTCCTGCTGCGTGTAGAGGATGTTCTGGACCGGGGCCTCGACCGGCTCGTAGTGCGTCGGGAACGGGGCGTCCTGCGTCCCGCCGGGGGCGAACAGCCAGGCACGGCCGTCAGGGTGCATGATGAACGGCTCGTCGCCGCCGATGGCGTCCATTCCGGTCGCGCCCTCCGGCGCGCGGTAGGAGGGCGGCTTGGTCGGCTCGAAGTCCGGCTCGTCCGGCCCCGCCCATTTCTTCCGGGCCTCGTCCCACCAGATGTACTTCTTGCGCTCCGACCAGGGGCGGCCGTCGGGGGCGGCGCTGGCGCGATTGTAGAGGATGCGGCGGTTCTGCGGCCAGGCGAAGCCCCATTCGGGCTCGACGGGGTTGCCCGGCGTGCGTACCCGGTCGCGGGCGCGGTTGCGCTCGTAGGAGGGGGTGACGCCGCTGTAGATCCAGCCGCCGCAGGCGGTCGTGCCGTCGTCCTTGCAGTCCGTGAAGCCGGAGAGCAGCTGGGGCCGGCCGGTCTGCTCGTCCCGCCGGTCCAGGTGACAGCCGTTGATCTCCTGCAGGACCTTGAGTCCGTCCGGCTCGCCCGCGATCCGGCTGGGCGTGCCGTCGGGCAGGACCGGCGGCTCGTCCGGCT
>JAFAZD010000393.1 GCA_019239955.1 Armatimonadota bacterium
ATGAAGTCCAGGATCACCATGCCGCCCAGGTCGCGCAGGCGCAGCTGGCGCGCGATCTCCTCGGTCGCCTCCAGGTTGGTCTTGAGGATGGTGTCGGCGAGGCCGCTGGTGCCGGTGAACTTGCCGGAGTTGACATCAATGGCGACCAGGGCCTCGGCCTGGTCAATGACCAGGGAGCCGCCGGACTTGAGGGGGACCTTGCGGCGCAGCAGGCGCTGAATGTCCTCCTCGATCTTGAAGTGCTCGAAGATGGGCTTGTCGCCGTCGTACAGCTCGATGCGGTCCTGCAGGTCCGGCGAGAGGCGGGCGATGATCTCGTTGGCGCGGGCGTAGTCGGCGGGGGAGTCGATGATGAGGCGGCCCACGTCGGAGCCGAAGGCGTCGCGCAGAATCTTATAGACCAGGCCCATGTCCTGGTGGATCAGGGCGGGCGCGGGCGTCACGTCGGCCTTGGCCTTGATCTCGCGCCAGGTCTCGGTCAGCATCTCGTAGTCCTGGCGCAGATCGGCCCCGGCGCGCCCCTCGGCCTCGGTGCGGACGATGACGCCGAAGCCGGGCTTTCGGAACTTCTGGACGATCTTCTTGAGCCGGTCGCGCTCCTTGCCTTCCTCGATCTTACGCGAGACGCCCAGATTGTTTGCCTCCGGCATCAGGACTAGGAAACGACCCGGCAGCGAGACGCGGGTGGAGACGCGGGAGCCTTTGGTGCCGCGCGGGCCTTTCACCACCTGGACCAGCAGCTCGTCGTTGCGCGAGACCAAGTCGCGGATGTGCAGGTCGCGCCGGCCCCGGGGCCGCCCCCCATCTTCGTCCTCTTCGGGCAGGATATCGGCGACATAGAGGAAGGCATTGCGCTCCAGGCCGATGTCCACGAAGGCGGCGTCCATGCCCTGCAGGACGTTATCTACTTTGGCTTTGTACAGATTGCCGACGACGCGCTGCTCGCGCTCGACGTGCAGTTCGGTCAGGTTGCCGTCGTCGCGGACGGCGATGCGCGTCTCACGGTGATCGACGTTGACGATGATCTCTTTGGCCATGCAAAACTTCTTTCAAAATGTTCATCAGGCACTCCCTCGGGTCGCGCGTGCGGTTCACAGGTCACGCAGGTGACGCCAGAAGCGGCGCAGTGGGGGGACGGCCTTTGGAGCGGCGGCGGGCGGGGCCCCGTCCGGGGCGGCCCCGCCGGCGGTCGCCGGCGAGGGGACGCCCTCGATGACGAGGGGAATTTCGCCGGGGCGCAGGTAGCCCATCTTGTGGGCCTCGCTGGCGACGCCGTCCGGGGTGTTCAAATAGGCGATCTGCCGCCGCAGGGCGGCGTTGCGCCGGTCCAGATCGGCGATCTGGCGGCGCGTGTCGGCGAGCCGGCGCGTCTCCTGGCCCGCCTCGCGGTAGGGGCGGACGGCCTTCAGGACCAGGCCGACCATGCCGACGAGGAGGACGACCAGGAACACGGCCAGC
This sequence comes from Armatimonadota bacterium, assembly GCA_019239955.1. Lineage (GTDB taxonomy): Bacteria > Armatimonadota > Armatimonadia > Armatimonadales > Capsulimonadaceae > JAFAZD01. Next base: position 1,459 of record JAFAZD010000393.1, read on the forward strand.
GCGGTCAGGCGCACCCACAGGCTGGGGATGCGGCGCATGCGCCGGCGGCGCGCCCTGGTGCGGCGCTCGGACGCGGCGGCCTCGGCCTCAAAGCGCTTCAGGCGCTCGTAATGATCTATGCGGTCGTTGTGCGGGCGTTCGATGGCGGTGTCCTCGGCAGTTCAGGACCGCCCCCGATGCTGGGGGAGCCAGAGAAGGCGGTCGGTTGACATCAGGTTCCCCCAGCATCGGGGGCTAGGGGGCCGTCATTCATTCCGGCTTGAGCGGCTGGCCGATGCGGTGGACCTTGACGAAGTTGGTGCTGCCGGGGCGGCCCACGGGGACGCCGCCGGTCAGGACGACCTGGTCGCCGTCCTTGACGATGCCCGTGCCGGCGGCGGCGTCCAGGCAGGCCTGCATCATGCCGTCGGAGTCGGCGACGGCGCCGATCAGGACGGGATGCACGCCCCAGATCAGGGCCAGCCGCCGGCAGGTGCGCGTCAGGTCGGTGGCGGCGATGATCGGGGCGCGCGGGCGGAAGCGCGAGACGACCTGGGCGGTGTTGCCTGAGGTGGTCGCCGTCACGATGGCGGCGCAGCGCAGGTCGCGCGCGACCTCGCAGGTCGCCTTGCCGATAGCCTGCGTGGTGGTCAGGCCGGCCTCATCTGCCTGACGCAGCTTCTCGTCCAGAATTTTGTTGTAGTCCAGCGAGCCTTCGGTGTGCTGGGCGATCTTGCTCATCATTCGGACGGCCTCATAGGGGTAGGCCCCCTTGGCCGTCTCGCCGGAGAGCATCACGGCGTCCGTGCCGTCGTAGATGGCGTTCGCCACGTCGGTGACTTCCGCGCGGGTGGGGCGCGGGTTACGGATCATGGAGTCCAGCATCTGCGTCGCCGTGATGACGGGCTTGCCGGCCCGGTTCGCTCGGGCGATCAGCATCTTCTGGATCACGGGGACCTCGTCAATGGGCATCTCCACGCCCAGGTCGCCGCGCGCGACCATGATGCCGTCCACGGCGTCCATGATCTCGGCGATGTTGCTGACGGCCTCGTGCTTCTCGATCTTGGCGATCAGGGGGATTTTGGCGCGCGCGGCCTCGCAGACCCCGCGCAGCACGGCGATGTCGCGGGCGGAGCGGACGAAGGAGGCGGCGACGTAGTCCACCTTCTGGGCGATGCCGAAGCGCAGGTCGTCCAGGTCCTTGTCGGTGACGGCGGCGATCGGCAGGGAGATGCCGGGGACGTTGACGCCCTTGTGGGAGGAGAGCGGGCCGCCGACGACCACCCGGCAGCGCAGCGTGTCGGGGCGGGCGGCGAGCACACACAGCTCCAGCAGGCCGTCGTCCAGCATCAGGTGCGTGCCGGGGCCGACCGCCTCAAAGATCTCGGGCACGGGCAGGGGAATCTCGCCGCCGTCGCCGGGCGCGTCCCGCAGCGTCAGCGTCACCTCCTCGCCGGGGTGGAGGGTGACGCCCTCGCCTGCGATGTTGCCGACGCGCACCTTCGGGCCGCTCAGGTCCTGGAGGATGGCGATGGCCTTGCCCGTCTCCTGCATGATGACGCGCAGGTGGGTGATCGTTTCGGCGTGCTCGTCGTGGGAGCCGTGGGAGAAGTTGAGGCGTGCGACGTCCATCCCGGCCTCGACAAGTTGGCGCAGCGCTTCGGGGCTGCGGGTGGCCGGTCCGATGGTGCAGACGATTTTCGTTCGGCGCATGGCGGGCGCTGCCTCAGGGGCGGAAGGCGAAAACAATTTCGGGGACGGAGTCTCCTGTCCTATTATAACCGAAAACCGCGCCTTTCGTCAATGATGCCGACCTGCCTGCTTCCCAGAGTCCTGCCGTTCAGGTATAATTCCCCCATGACTTCTCCCCTTCTGGAAGGCCTCAACGAGCCGCAGCGGCAGGCCGTGCTCCACGACTCCGGCCCCGTCCTCATCTTCGCCGGCGCCGGGTCGGGCAAGACCAACGCCCTGACCAAGCGCATCGCCTATCTCATCCGCGAGCGCCAGGTGCGCCCGTACAACATCCTGGCCGTCACGTTCACCAACAAGGCCGCCGCCGAGATGAAGGAGCGCATCGCCCGCCTGGTCGGCGACCTCGCCATGCGCGACCTGTGGGCCGGCACCTTTCACTCCCTCTGCGCCCGCATCCTGCGCGAGCGCGGCCAGCTCATCGGCCTGGACAAGAGCTTCGTCATCTACGACGACGGCGACCAGTTGGCTCTTATCAAGGAGTCCCTGCGCGAATTGGATTTAGACGACAAACAGTTCGCCCCCCGCGCCGTCCTGTCCCAGATCAGCAAGGCCAAGGAGACCCTGCAAACCCCGCAGCAGATCAAGGAGGACTTCACCGCCTCCCCCTTTGAGCGCGCCGTCGGCAGCGTGTACCAACTCTATCAGGAAAAGCTCACTCTCTCCAACGCGCTGGACTTCGACGACCTGATTATGAAGACCGTCCAACTCCTGCGCGAGAGCGAGCCGGCCCGCACCCACTACCAGAACCGCTTCCGCTACGTCCACTGCGACGAATTTCAAGATGTGAACGACAGCCAATACCAACTGCTGACCCTGTTCTCCGGCAAATGGCGCAACATCTGCGTCGTCGGCGACGACGACCAGTGTGTTGTAGAGGGAACGCCCATCCTCACCCCGTCCGGCTATGTGCCGGTGGAGCAGATCAAGGAAGGGGATGAAGTTCTGGCAGCATGTGGTGATTCCAACGTCATGCCTGCTATCGTTGAGAAAGTGATGGTGAGCGAGTATGCTGGGGCCGTTCGCAAGATTTGCATGAGTCAGGGCCAGACCTTGTATGTCACGCCTAACCATGTGATGTTTGGAACAGTTTGGGAGGTGGCTGGGCAAGACCCACCCTCCGAGGAGTGGCAAAATCCAGCACTGTGTTGGGACAAGTATGCTGTCAATGAGACTTATGGCAGGGATGCGGTTGACCTGCTGATGTTCCCAAAGTTTTACGTCGCCTCGGAAGCCGCTAAACGCACGGAGACCTTTGACAACTACGATGATGCCATGAACTGTGCGCGGCAGTTGCAAAACCGCCATAACCTATCCGGTGTCCGCGCTGTTGCTCGCTTCGGAAGCGGTTTCTCGTTCATGGGGATGATGCCGGCAGGGATGCTGAACATATGGCATTGCCTGCCGACGGTCTACGGCTCCCCTGGCGCTGAACCGCCAGGCTACACGGACAGAACCCGCTTCGCGGCTACAGAACAGGCTCCCCAGCCCCGAAGGGGGTTCGTTCCGTCTAGCCCCGCCGTTCAGGGCGGGGTGTCTAATTCCCACATCGCCAGTATCACCGACGAACATTACACCGGCAAAGTCTATGATCTGTCCGTGAAGAACCTCCGCAATTACGTCGCTGGGGGGATTGTCGTTCACAACTCCATCTATGCCTTCCGGGGGGCCAATGTTCAGATCATCCTGAACTTTGAGCGGGACTTTCCCGACGCCACCATCATCAAGCTGGAGCAGAACTACCGCTCCACTAAGACCATCCTGGACGCCGCGTACCACGTCGTCCGCAACAACCGGGGGCGGGCGGACAAGCGGCTGTGGACGGAGAACATTGAGGGCGAGAACATCACCCTCATTGAAGCGCCCAATGAGGTGGAGGAAGCCGCCGCCGTCGTCAACGTCATCCGCGACGGGACGATCACCGGCGACAAGCGCTACGCCGACCATGCCGTGCTCTACCGCGCCAACTCTCAGTCCCGCGCGCTGGAAGAGCAGTTCATCAACTACCGGATTCCCTATAAGATCGTCGGCGGCGTCCGGTTCTACGAGCGGCGGGAGATCAAGGACATCCTGGCCTACCTGCGGGTCATCCTCAACCCCTACGACGGCCTCTCCATGCGCCGCATCATCAACGTTCCGACCCGCGCCGTCGGCGTCTCCACCATCGAGAAGATCGGCAACTTCGCCGCGCGCTACGAGATCGCCTTCTGGGACGCCTGCCGCCGCGTGGCCGAGATGGACCTGCCCGCCCGCGCCAAGAACAGCGTCGCCGCCTTCGTCAAGATCATCGAGTACCTGCACAACAAGCGCGAGGCCCAGACCGTCTCCGATTTGATCCAGAACGTCCTGGACACGACGGGCTACCTGGACGAACTCCGCAAGGAGAAGACCCAGGACGCTGAGTCGCGCGTGGAGAACGTCGGCGAGCTTTTGAACGTCGCCAAAGAGTTTGAGGACCAGCAGGGCGACGACGGCGACAGGTCCCTGGCCGCCTTTTTGGAGAACGTCTCCCTGGTCTCCGACATTGACACCCTGGAAGACAGCGCCAACTCCGTCACCCTGATGACCCTGCACGCCGCCAAAGGTTTGGAGTTCCCCGTGGTCTTCCTGTGCGGCCTGGAGGAGGGCGTCTTCCCCCACATCCGCGCCATGAGCAGCCAATCGGAGTTGGAGGAGGAGCGCCGCCTGTGCTACGTCGGCATCACCCGCGCCAAAGACGAGCTATATATGTCCTACGCCGGCTCGCGGATGCTGTTCGGCCAGGTCAGCCGCAACCCCGTCTCCCGCTTCGTCAGCGAGATTCCGATGTCCCTGTTCCTCGCCAAGACCGCCCGCAAGGGCGCGGCAGCGGACTACGTCCCCACCCTCGCCGACGGCTCCCGCCGCCCCCAGAGCGTGATCGCCCCCAAGTGGAACGATGTCCGCAAGCCCCCCGCCGTGTCCAATTCTAGCGGAACCCGCCCCTTCAAGCTCGGCGACAAAGTGAAGCACGACAAGTTCGGCACCGGCACCGTCGTCTCCTACGACAGCGACACCGTCCTCACCGTCGCCTTCCCCGCCCCTACGGGTCTCAAGAAACTGGACCTGGGCTTTGCGAAGATGGAGAAGGCTTGACAAGGCGTATCTTTTAGAGTACAATCTTGATATGGAAGTCGTTGAGCGCGAGGTCAAGGTTCTTGTCCCCGAAAGTGGCAAGGCCCCTTTCGACATCTGGCTCGCTGGCATTCGAGACCAAAAGACGCGCCAGCGCATCCAGGCCCGACTCACGCGCCTGCAAAACGGCAACTTCGGTGACTTTCAGAGCGTCGGCAAAGAAGTGTTTGAACTACGCATTTTCTTCGGGCCGGGATATCGGATTTATTTTGCGCTTGCCGGGGACGTGATGATTGTCCTGCTGGGCGGTGGCGACAAAGGCACCCAGAGCAAGGACATTGAGGCCGCGCAAATGCTCTGGCAGGAATACAAAGATGCAACTGAAAGATATCAACGAAACTTTCGCTGAGGACATGGCCGACCCGGAATATGTCGCCGGCTACCTGGAAGCCGTTCTGGAGGAAGGCGACACGGAAACCTTCCTGATCGCCCTACGCAATGTCGCCAAAGCCAATGGAGGCATGACCCAGTTGGCGCGCGCCACCTCGCTGGGCCGCGAGAGCCTCTACAAAGCCCTGTCTGAGCAGGGCAACCCGGAGTTCAAGACCCTGCAAGCCATCTTGGGTGCGCTCGGCTTGCGCTTCTCCGTCACCCGTGCCGAACCCCCCGCCGCTCTGCCGGCGTGAAGGGCCCGCAATGGCATTGATCTCACCGTCGCCTCCCTGCCCTCGCCGGGTTGAAGATACTGGATTTAGAGTTTGCCAAGTTGGAGAAAGTTGGACCGTGGTACCTACAACTAATCAGACGAATAATGCAGGGCAACAAGACGCTCTTAATTCAATTCTTTGGTTGCTGCACGATCCTTTGTTTGTTGATTTTGAACTTCAACAGGAGGCGCCAAGTGTATTTAGGGCAGTTGGTCGCACCCATACAGAAACATGGCACAGCGCACTGCTCGGTTGGCTGCTAAACCCAGGCAGTAGCCATGACCTTGGCCTGTTTCCACTTCAGAGGTTCATCCTGCTAATCAAGAATCAAAATCAGGCCGCAACACACGGCATTGACTTGGACGATTTGTTGGTAAATGGAGACCTAT
>JAFAZD010000326.1 GCA_019239955.1 Armatimonadota bacterium
GTCCAGCCCCGCGCCCGTGCCGCCCCCCAAGCCACGGAAGGCGGCTTCGGCCCGCATCAATTCCAACTACACCGCGCCCGGCGCGCCGCGCATCCATATCGTGGAGGACAAGACGCCGGTTCTCAGCGACAGCGCCTCCGCCTCACGCCCCGACCGGCGCGACGGCGACACGACGGACGTGACGGACATCCCGACCCCGGATGTGGAGGCGTCGCAGGAGGGCAGCGGCCCGCCCGGCCCCTCCGCCTCCGGCACGGACTCCTCCGCGACTCCCTCTGCCCCCTCTCCATCTCCGGCTGATACGGAGTCCAACCAGACCGGCGACACCGGCGCGGCGTCCCCCCCTGCTCCCCCGGCAGACAAGGACTACGAGCACATCGGCGGCACAACTTCCACAGACACGGAGTCCAGTCAGACCGGCGACACCAGCACGTCAGGGAAAACGGGCCGCCGGGCGCAGTACCGCGTTCAGGCCGGCTCCTTCGCCGACGCCGGGAACGCGCGCGATTACGTGAATTCCCTGCATGACCGCGGCTATGATGCCGACCTGCACTCGGAGCGCCGGGGCGACCGGACGGTCTATCGGGTGCAGGTGGGCGCCTACCGCAACCGCTCCGACGCCGACCAGGCCGCCGCCGACCTCCGCAGCAACGGCGTCCCCGTCACCGTCTCCCCGATCAATCCCTGAGACCCCTCTGGCCTGTGGTGGGAGGGGCGACCCGCCGGGTCGCCCCTACAGTTGTCCCTTCCCGTACTGCGGGCCGGGCGCCGCCGTCACTTGCGGGATGGTCTGGCGCAGGTTCGCCGCCCACGCCTGCGCGAGCTGCGCTGGCCTCATGCCATTGGCCCGCGCCAGCGTTCGGTCCACCGTCAGCAGCAGGTGGCCGCGCACCAGGATGTTGGATTGGTTCGGGTTGAGCGTCTGCACCGTCACGTCATTCGCCGACAGGTTCTGTAGGGACAAGATCGGCGTCAGGCGGGTGCGGACGGCATCGGCGCGCTGTTCGGCGGTGTAGCCGCCTGCCCCGGTGCGGATTCGCATGACGACCTGCCCGGCCAGGCTGATGGTCGTGGACGTATTGGCAGCGTCAGCGGGATTCTGCGCGAGCGAAGGCGCAGTCCCCGTGCCAACGAGCATTCCGAAAGCGGCAAGAACCGTGATGGATTTCATCGTCTGATTTTCCTCCGGCGACTATCTACAGCAGGCTCTTACCCGAAGGAACAGACTGGGGAAACCGGGCGGAGAGAAAGGCCGGGCGGCTGAAGCCACGGCTTGAATACTGCACTGTCCGCCTACGCGGACGTAGGGGCTGTGCATCGGCGCAGGCCGATAGCGCATTATCCAAGCCACGAATTCATTCGCCGGGCACGACCACCACAAGCCCCGTCAAGCAGGGAAACCCGCCGCCCCCATCGTATTCTGCCTCATGTCTGACTCTCTCATGCCCAACCCCGCCGACACCACAACCTCGCCCCCGGCCTCCTCCGTCTGGCCGCCGCCTCCCTCGTCCGCGCCGGAGACGTTTACGGTGGAAGGCGTGACGGTGACGAAGCACGGGGAGCAACTGCTTGTTCACAACCCGAAACTCAAAACAGGACTTGTCTTCGGTATCGTGTCTTATGCCCTATTCTCCATCGGTTCTTGGTGGCTGGAGTATGTACCCCATGCGCTGCGACGCCACAATGCGAATCGTTGGGTCCATGGTTCACCGTGGAGTGACCCAAAGTTCCTGCTGGATGTCCTGCCGATGGCAGGCATCCAGGTCATTGGTGGTTTGTTTTTTGCACTTGCTATCCGGTACGTTTTTCTACATCTGCATGGGAATGGCTTGTTTGACTTCAATCGTGCAACGGGAACTGTGACGGCCGACCGTACTCTTTCATTGCCACTGAGTCGCATCACCTCTGTTGTACTCCACCATACAGCCTCCTATGGATCGCATACATCTGCCGTTTATTTCTTGCTTGACAACGCCCCTCCGAAATACCACCCTTGGAGCCTTGGCCACATCGGGGATTTTTTCCGCTATTGGCGATGCGTGGGTAACTTCCGAAAGAGCGAACACGCGGAAGCCATTGCACAGGAAGTTGGCTCGTTCCTGAACTTACCAGTGGCACGTATTTAGCGTGAACGCGGGTCCAGGGCGTCGCGGAGAGAGTCGCCGAGGAAGTTGAGGGCGAGGACGGTGAGGGCGAGGGCGAGGGCGGGGAAGATGACGACCTCGGGGTGGGCGCGGTAGAACTGGGACTGCAAGGGGCCGCTGATCATGCTGCCCCAACTCGGCAGCGGGGGCTGGACGCCGATGCCCAGGAACGACAGCGTGGCCTCGGCGATGATGATGCCGGCGATGTCCACCGTGGAGGCGACGATGATCGGCGAGAGCAGGTTGGGCAGCAGGTGGCGCAGGATGATCTGCCGGTCGGGCAGGCCCAGGGCGCGGGCGGCCTCGATGAACTCGCGGTTTCGCAGGGAGAGCGCCTGCCCCCGAATGAGGCGGGCGAGGCCCGGCCAGCCGGTGACGCTCAGGGCGACAAACAGATTCAGCAGGGAGCGCCCGCGCGTCGCCATGATCAGGATCGCCAGCAGGATGTCCGGGAAGGCAAACATCATGTCAGTCAGGCGCATCAGCAGGTTGTCGGTCGTGCGCCCGTAGTAGCCGGCGAGCAGGCCGACAATCCCCCCGACCAAGAGGACAATCGCCTCCACCCCCACCCCGACCGTCAGGGAAATTCGGGCCCCGACGGCGAGCAGCGTCAGCGTGTCGTACCCCCCGTCGTCCGTGCCCAGCCAGTGCTTGGCCGAGGGCCCCTGCCGGTAGTCGCCCGTCGTGAACTTGTAGGAGTAGGGCGAGACCAGCGGGTAGAAGACGGCCAGCAGCACCAGGAAGGCCAGCACGGCCAGGCTGGCGGCGGCGACCGGGTTGCGGAGGAGGCGTTGCCAGACCGCCCGCGCGGGCGTGGGGGCGGCTGTCTCCAATCCCCCCGTCTCCAATCGCTCGTTTTCCAGCGTGATGCTCATGGGACCCCTCCGCCGCAAGAACCCCCTCCGGCTCGTTCCTCGCCACCTCCCCCTACCAGGGGGAGGGCAGAGGAAGGGCAGCGGGCAGACGGCAACCCCTTCTTCGCCCCTTCCCTGACAGGGAGGGGACAGGCGGCTTGCCGCCAGGGGTAGGTCTTCATCCCGCCGCCTCCGACACTTTGACGCGCGGGTCTAGCAGGGCATACAGGATGTCCACAATCAGGTTCACCGTGACGAAGATCAC
>JAFAZD010000358.1 GCA_019239955.1 Armatimonadota bacterium
CTCCGGTGTGCCGGCCAGGAGCTGGAGTTCCAGCGAGGTTCCCAGCACGCGCTCGTACCGCGCCACGTGCCGCACACCGGGCGCGCGCCGCCCCAGGCCGATCCCGATCCGGGTGGTGCTCATTTTCCGACCACCAGGATCGAGAACGACCCCGGCACCATCGGGCGCCGGACGAAACGTCCGCCCCCGAATGGTGGGGGCCCCCCAGCGGGCGGAGGGCCACCGGTGGGCGGGGCGTCTCCGGTGGGGGCCGCTCCGGCGGGCGGCGCCTCATACTCCGCCGTGATGAGCAGGACCTTGCCCGTCTTGCTGTCCAGGGTCAGCGTCTTCGCCCCCGGCATGGTCGTGACCGTCTGCTCCACCGCGAACGTCGTCGGCGTGTTCTCCTTGATGACCGTCAGTGTGCCATCGGCCTGCGAGCTGAAGCATTCCATCGTCTTGAGGTTGAACACGGCGCCGTCACACCCCCGGCCGATCGGCAGGTCCGCGAGGTAGTGGCCGTCGTTGGCGTCGAGCATCACCATCACCTGCGGCTCGCGGCAGGCCACGAACAGGACGTGGTTCTTCACATCCAGCGCCAGGCCCGCATCCCCGCCCCCCTTGCCGTTCAGGGGGTACGTTGCGATCACTTTCAGGGCCTTGGCGTCCACGACCGCGACGCTGTCCTTGTCCTCCAGGTCCACGTACACGCGGCCCTTGCCGTCCGCGGCGGCCTGTTCCGGAGCGCCGCCCAGGTCGATGGTGCCCAGGACCGACCCGTCCTTCGCGTCCAGGACGGTGGCGTTGGGCGCGCTGTGGCTGAACACGAAGACCCGATGGTCGGCGGGGTCGGCCAGGATGCCGTCCGGCCGGCCCTCCACCGGGATGGTCTTGATGAGCGCCAGCGTCCTGGTGTCCCACATCGCGACGGGACTGCTGGAGGCGAAGCCGTGATGGGACCCAGAGTCTGTGGCCGCGCCGTGGGCGCCGGTGCCGGGGATCTCGCCGGCGGGAGCGAGCGTGTCCAGGTCGAAGACGCTGACCCGTGGCGCGGGACCGGACCGCGGGATGTAGAGGCGGCGCCCGTCGGCGTCCGCATAGACGTAGTCAAAGCCGCCCTCGCCGCCGGCCCTGACCGTCCTCTGCACACGGTAGGGGCCTTGTGACGGGCCTTGTTGGGCCGAGGGCGCTTGCTGCACCGGCGAAGTTTGTTGGGCGGGACAGGCCGCCGCGAGAAGCCCGAGCGCGGCGGCCGGCAGGGGAAACAGTCTCAGGGAACACCGTCGTAGGGAACATAGTCGCATCGCTGATACCTCCATCACGTTGATTCTTCCGCAATTCCATGCCTTGTCTTCAGCGGGTTCCCGCTCCTACTGGAACACTCGCGTCAGATAAGGGAACCGCGTGACCTCCCCCATCTGCGCGTAGTCCATCTCCTCCCCGTAGTAGAGGACGAGCAGCAGGCGATCCTCGGCGCGGAGAGTCTGCAGCGCCTCCCGGAGCCGCCGCGCCCGCTCGCCCCGCTCCAGGCGGTCGAGGGCCGCCTCCTCGGCGTCCCCCGCGCCAATGGCCGCCGCGTCCACGAGGGGCGTCGTCCGGCACTGCGCCTTGCGGCGGCGCAATTGGTCGTAGGCCACGTTGGCCACGATGCGGTACAGCCAGGTCGAAAAGCTCGCGCGCCGCTCGAAGCGATCCGCCTGCTGCCAGACGCGCAGGAAGGCGTCCTGGACGGCCTCCTCGGTGTCCTCGGGCGACCCGAGGATCGGCAGGAGGAACCGGTACAGCCTCTGCTGATAGCGCCCGACGATCTCCCGCAAGGCAGCGGGGTCACGCCGCGCGCACCGCTGCACCAGCACGAGGTCCGGGGCGCTCACGCCATCGGCCGTCTGGCTCCGGGGGCCGCTCTTTTCCATCCGGGCTGCAGTTCCGGTCATGCAAAGGTTGGGGGCCGTCATCTACCCTTTTGACGGAGGCGACTCCCTGTTGGTAACAGGAAGTCGCTCCTCTCACTAAAAAATTGTTGAGCCCGACGGCCCCGCCAAATATCGGGGCGCCCCATCCGGGATGAGGCGATTCCTTGATGAAAAAGCCCTGAAGGGCGGGACCCGGACAGGCTCCTAGGCAGCGCGTGTGCGCTTGACGGAGACGGTCAGGCCGTCCAGGCCGCGATGGCGCAGGACCGGGACGATCACCGTCGTTAGCTCCGACCGCTCCGCCGCCGCCGCGTTGTAGCGCTTGGTGCCGCTGTCCTCTTCCGTCAGCACGGCGTCGGGCAGGGTGTTGTCGCCGAGCAGCAGCCCGCCCTCGCGCAGCAGCGGCAGCGCCAATTCCAGATACTCCACGTAGCCGCTCTTGTCGGCGTCAATGAAGACCAGGTCGAACGGCGGCCCGCCTTCGGACGCCAGCTGCCGCAGCGTCTCCGCGGCGGGGCCGACGTGGATCTCCACCTTCTGCATGACGCCCGCACGCTCGAAGTTGCGGCGCGCGACCTCGGCGTGGTGCGGGGCGATCTCCAGGGTGATCAGCTTGCCGTCGTCCGGCAGGGCGCGGGCGAGGTGGATGCCGCTGTAGCCGCCCAGCGTCCCGACCTCCAGAATTCGCCTCGCCCCGGTCGTTAGCGCGAGGACCTGAAGCAGCTTGCCTTCCGTCGCCGAGACGTTCATCATGCGGACGCCCTCGCGCTCCATCTCCGCAATGGTTTCGGTCAGCGCGGCGTCCTGCGGGGCGAACAGCGAGCCAATGTAGTCGTCATAAGCGTGTGTGTTGAGTTCCATACAATTGATCTCCATAAAGGGGCGGTTCACGACCCGGCCTCCTCCGACGCAGCGATGAGGCCGCGCACCTCGTTCCGGCAATTCTCGACGGTCTGACGGACGCGGCGCACCAGTTCCGCATTGGGATCGCCCCGCAGCCCGCCGCGGACGGCACGCACCAGATACTCCAGCTCCTCTTCGAGAAAACCGATCTCGGCGCGGGCGGCCGCCGCGGTGGGCGGCGCGAACTGCGACCAGAATTCCGTCACCTCGTCGGCGTGTGCGGCGAGTTCACGCTGTCCCTCGTCGGTCAGATGGAAGACGCGACGATCGCCATCCTGCTCGGCCCGGACCAGGCCGGCCTCGGCCAGAAACTGCAGGGTGGGGTAGACGACCCCAGGGCTCGGGGCGTATTGGCCGCCGGAGCGCTCCTCCAGCGACTTGATGATCTCGTAGCCGTGTTTCGGGCTGCCCTGCAGCGCGTCCATCAGCAGAAACTTCGACTCGCCGCGTCGCGCCCGGCCGCCGCGCCTTCCGTGATGGTGACCGCCGTGGTCGTGGTCGCCGTGGTGATGACGACCGTGATGCCTGCCGCGCCCATCGCCCGACGTTCGGGTGTCACCGTCCGTGGCGGGAGGGTCTCCGGCCCCGCTTGTCTGATCTGTTGACATATGTGCCCTTTCATGCATATCTTGATATTTTTTAGTCCTATAAAGATATATCATAATCCGTGCGAAAAGTCAAGACCTGGCGTGAACTTTTTTCCGGCGGGTCTGTCCTGGACAGACCCGCCACCAGGTCCCTGCCGGATGAGGAATGCGGCCGTGCCGGCGCGGCCTACTTGAACGCGGCGGTGTCCGGGTCGGCGCCGATGCGCTTGCCCTGGTCCATGCCCTCGATGCGGTGCATGTCGTCGGCAGAGAGCGCGAAGTCGAACAGGGCGATGTTCTCCCGGATGCGCTCCGGCCTGGCAGACTTGGGAATGACGATGAAGCCGCTTTGCACGTGCCAGCGCAGGATGACCTGGGCGGGCGTCTTGCCGTACTTCTGCGCCAGTTCCGTGATGATCGGGTGGGTCATCGCCTCGCCGCCCGCCTGCATGAGCGGACTGTAGCTTTCCACCACGATGCCTTGCTGTCGGCAGACGTCGCGCGTCTCCTTCTGCTGGAGCAGGGGGTGCAGCTCGATCTGGTTGACCGCCGGCACGACCTGCGCCTGGCGCAGCAGGGTCTCCAGGTGGGCAGGCTTGAAGTTGGAGACGCCGATCGCCCGCACGCGCTTCTGGGCGTACAGGTGCTCCAGGGCCTTCCAGGCCTCGGTGTATTTGCCCTCCATGGGCAGGGGCCAGTGGATCAGGTACAGGTCCACGTAGCCGCCACAGTCGAGCCTGGCCAGGCTCTCGTCGAAGGCGCGCAGGGCGTCCTCGTAGGCGTGGTGGGCGTTCCACAGCTTGGTGGTCAGGAAGATCTCCTCGCGCGGCAGGCCGCTGGCCTTCATCGCCTTGCCGACGCCGGCCTCGTTGCCGTAGATGGCTGCCGTGTCGATCAGCCGGTACCCGGCCTCCAGCGCGGCGCTGACCGCCCGCTCGACCTCCGCGCCCTCCTGGGTTTGGAAGACGCCGAGGCCCACCTGCGGGATCTCGACGCCGTTGTTAAGGGTCAGGGTAGGGACGACGCTGCTCATGGTTGCTGTGCTCCTCGGTGATGCGCTGTGGGTAGTGCGTTGCCTCCCGGTCGCGCCCGGCCTGGTAGCCGGTGCGCCGGGGCATCCGCCAGGGCCATATTACCCTGATCGGAGCGTTTTCCTTCGGGTCCGTGCCGCCGTCGCGGCTGGGAGGGGCGCCCGATCCGCCGGGGGCAGGGGTCTTACGGCCCATATGTTAAGGGACGATGGCGGCGGGCGGTCGAGCGCTCGGCGTGCGGGTGGAAAGGAAGACCTTCAGGCGCGGCGACGGCGCTTGGCGGCGAGGCGAGCGGCGGCAGGTCGCCGGGCGGGCGGAGGTGCAGGCACGGCGGGGGGCAGCGGGGACGACTCCCCGGGGCGGGCGTAGCGGCGGACGGCGTTGCCGCCGGACTCTTTGGCGCGGTACATGGCCTCGTCGGCCAGATCAATCAGAGCGGAGAGCGTGGTGGCGTCTTCGGGGCAGGCGGCGATGCCGATGGACAGGGTGAGCGGGATGCGCGCGACGTTCTGGGACTCCACGAGATGGCGGATGCGGTCGGCGACGATCAGCGCCGCCTCGACCGATGTGCCGGGCATGAGCAGGGCGAACTCATCACCGCCGTAGCGGGCGATCACGTCCGTCTCGCGCCCCTGGGCGCCGAGCAGGCGGGCGATCTGCTGCAGGGCGAGGTCACCCATGCCGTGCCCCTGGCGGTCGTTGACCTCCTTGAAGCGATCCACATCAATCAGGGCGACGGCGAGAGTGTCGGTGCGGCGGTTGGCAAATTCGATGCGGCGGCGCAGGGCGCTCTCGAAATAGGCGCGGTTGTAGAGGCCGGTGAGCGGGTCCTTCTGGGCGGCCTCCAGCACGTCTTCCAGCTGGCGGTTGAGGCGCAGCAGGGTCTCACGGACGGACACGAACTCGCGGCCGCCGGCCCGGTACCCGTGCGCGGCCAGGTCGGCGGGGCGGCCGACGACGAAGCGGCACTCGGAGTCGCCGTTGGCGACGCAGGCGATCTCGGCGCACTCGACGGGCTCCGCGTCCCCGCCGGCGCGCAGGTGCTGCACCAGGCCGCGCAGCAGGCCGCGCGTGTAGTCGCAGACGAAACCGGGCGCGCCGCCGTTCTGGCGGACCATGCTGCTCTCCACGCTGTTGCGGCAGGCGATGACGGCCCAGCCGTCCTCAAATCGCCCCTCCGCCAGATCGAGCGCGCCGTAGCCGCCGGTGGTCAGCATGCCGAGCGCGCGTCTCACCCCCGTGTCGTCCGGCGTCAGAAAGCCGTGCGTCAGGCAGTAGTGGATCAGCCGCTCGGTGGCGGCGAAGCCGGCCCGATAAAAAATGTCTGCCTGGAACTCATTGCCGACCTCGCGGGCGAGTTGCTCCCGTAATGTGAAAAAGCCGCCCCAGGCATCACAGAGAAAGACGCGAGTTTCCCCCACCCCCAGCCACCCGATCTCCTGAATGGACAGCAGACTCGCTGCCGGCGGTTCCTGACTACTCACGCACAGCCCATCCTTCGCGGCTCCGAGCCGCCTTCCTGTCCTTCATGGTTCAAGTTTAAGTCTCCCAGCCCGTTAATGCACGAATCGTGCCAAAACACCCAGGGATGGGAAATTTTGCAGACCTTTCGGAAAATCATGCGCTGGCGGAGGAGAATCGCAGGTCGCGCATCATCCGCAGCTGGAGCAGCGTGAAGCCGACCAGCAGCGCACCCATGATCCAGGCGGCGGCGGTGGCGTAGCCAAACTTGAGATACAGGAAGGCGTTGTACCAGATTTCCAGGCCCAGGGTGTGGGTGGCGTAGAGCGGGCCGCCGCCGGTCTGGACCAGGATGTTCTGCGAGGCCTGAAAGGCGGCGATGGTCGCCCCGATCAGGTTGATCAGGATGAGCGGCTTGAGGGTCGGCAGGGTGACGTGCCGAATCTTGGTCCAGACGCCCGCGCCGTCCAGGTCGGCGGCCTCGTACATCTCGTCCGGGATGCTCTTGAGGGCGGCCAGGTAGATGATGCTGCCGGGGCCGGCGGCGGCCCAGATGACCGGCAGGAGGACGGCCAGCATCGCCCAGCTCGGGTCGCCCAGCCAGTCAATCGTTGGGGCGCGGTGCGCGGTCACCGCCCCCAGCAGCGTGTTGAAGAGGCCGTGCGGCGTGCCGTCCTCGAACCACTTCCAGAGGTAGGTGATGATCAGGCTGGAGGTCACGGCCGGCAGGTAATAGAGCGTACGGAACAAGATCCGCCCACGCGGAATCTCCGACAGGCCCAGGGCGATGAGGATGGGCAGGAAGAAGCCCAGGGTCAGGTTGTAGAACGTGTACAGGAACGAGTTACGCAGCCCCATCCAGAACGAGTGCTGGTGAAAGGCCTCGATGAAGTTGTCCAGGCCGATGTACGTGGCCCCGCCCAGGATTCGGTAGTTCTGGAAGGCCATGACCAGGCCGCGCGCCAGCGGGTAGTAGGCCCACAGCGCGATGGATAATACGGCGGGCACCATGAACAGCCAGGCGAAAACATGAGACCGGCCGGTCATGCCGGCGGGGCGGGTGGCGTAGACATGGGAGGCGCGGCGGCACTCGCGCCGCTCCCAGAGCCGCCTAGCCTGCCAGCCCAGCGCGCCCAGGAGGGCGGAAAGGAGCAGGCCGAAGACGGTCCACGCCTCGCGGCGGCGGCGCTGCTGCACGGCGGGCGGGACGTAGCCGGTCAGGGTGGCGTTCACCTCGCGCGCGGCCTGGTCCAGCAGCGCCTTCGGGTCCGCACCGGGGTTGTGCTCGATGGCGTCCAGCGGGTGCCCCAGCAGGACGTAGATCTGGCTCATGTTCTTGCCGTACGGCTCCGGGTGGCCATGCCGGAACAGGACGCGGTTGGTCTCCAGCCAGGCGCGGGCGGCGGGGGTGGAGTAGTCGGCGTAGCCGTATTTGGCGAGGGCGACGGGGTTGACGGTGTTGCCCAGGCCCGCCTCGACATAGGCCTGCGTGCGGATTCGGTCCGCCTCGTCGCTCGCCATGAACGTGATGAACCGCCAGGCGGCGTCGCGCACGAGCGGGTCCTTGATCTGCGACGAGATACCCCACATGTAGGCGTTGGCCTCGTTGGCGGTGATGCCGGTCGGGCCTTTGGGCATGGGGGCGATGCCGACCAGGCTGGGGTTGATCTGGGTGGCGTCGGCCTGGTTGGCGATGATGTTGCTCTGGTACTGGAACCACATGCCGACCTTGCCCAGCGCCCGGTCCTGGCCCATGGTGCTGGAATGGGTGGCGACCCCGATGTAGGTCTTGCCGCCGGGCCCCTTCCAGGGGTCCTTCAGCAGCTTCTTGTAGAACTCCAGGGCGGTCACCCCCGCCGGCGTGTTGAACGCGGCGGCCCACTGGCCCTGGGCGTTGCGCTGGACGACCTCGCCACCGGCCTGCCAGAGAAAGTTGATCCACCAGTACGCCGAAGCGTCAGGGTCGGAGCCGAATTCAAACCCCCAGCGGCCCTTGTCCTGGTCGGTCAGTTTTCGGGCGTCCTCGTAGAACTCGTCCCAGTTTCCGGGGGGCCTGTTGGGGTCGAGGCCGGCCTCTTGAAAGAGGTCCTTGCGGTAGTAGAGGGCCTGGACGGCGCTGAGGAAGGGGATGGAGTAGATGTGGCCGCTGCCGGCGTCGCGCAGGACCTTCAAGATCGCCGGGTTGATGCGCGCCTGTACGTCAGGGTGCTGCCGCAGCAGGCCGTCCAGCGGCATCAGAAAGCCCTGGTCAATGTAGGAGGCCGAGGAGCGGAAGTTGACGTAGATGACATCGGGGGCCGTGCCGCCGGCGAACTCCAGAAGCAGGTTCGACTCGGCGGCGGGACCGGCGATCTGCAGCCCCTGCGCGCTCTCCAGACGAACATTCGGGTGCGAACGCTCGAACGCCTCGACGATGGCGCGGTCGGCGCGGGATTTAGGGTCGGTGGCGTTCTTGTCGGGCAGCCTGAAGCCGCCCGCGCCGCCGACGCGCAGGACGATGGGATCGGCAAGAACGCGGGCGGCGGGCGCGAGCAGGCACAGCGTCAGAAGCAAGAAGAGAACCCGGCTCTGAAGAGCCGGGCTATTCTTCCGGGAAGGAAAGTCCCTGAGGGACTGAAGAGGGAGGGACTTCACACCCATCAGGGGCTGGGCGTGCCAAGCCCCTACAGTCCCGGCGGGTATCGCGGGGGAATACGTGCCCTGCCTCACTGGCCGTTCCCGAAGCCGCCGCCGTTACCGCCCTGGCTGCCGCCACCGCGCATCCATGCCCGGATTCCCTGGCGCATCTGGGCGCGCAGGCTGGGGTCCATGTTCTGCAAGATGCTGCCAAACTGCTGGAACATCTGGGGCAGGGCCTGGCGCTGCTGATCCGGGGTCATTTGGCTGAAGGCGCTGGCGACGCTCTGCATCCCGCTGGCGGTCTGGTCGACGGGCGTAGTGGGCTTGGGCTTGGCGGCCTCCGTCTTGGCGGCGGCGCGCTGGGCGCGCACGGCCTCGTCGGTGACGAGGTAGACCAGCCGCATGTCGGCGGGCGGCGCGGCGTCGGCCTTCTTGCGGGAGAAGGAGACGGTGGCGGCGGTGTCGGCGATGACCAGGCCGCTGGCGGCGACCGTTTTCAGGGTACGCACCTGCGCGGACAGGTCGTTGCCCGTCGGCAGGGGGATGCCTTTGGGCAGGTAGACCTTCTGCCAGGTCAAGCCGGAGTCGAGCGCCTTGAGGCTGTCCAGCATCGCGTCGAGCGTGGGGGCCGAGAGGTCGGCGACGCCGACGGGGGCGACCACGGTGTCGTCGGTGAGGATGGTCTGACCGGTCTGCCGGGCGAGCGCGGCCAGGACATCGCTGATGGGCGTCAGCGGCTTGGTGATGCTGACCGTGACGGGCGCGGGGGCGTCCGCGCCCGCGCGCGGCGTCAGGGCTGGGGCGGCCAGGCACAGGCCGGCCAGCAGGAGGGGGGCGGAGCGTCGCATGGCTTTGTACCTCACTTTGTTGCTCACTCCCCTATTTTACCCCATGTTGCGGCCCGGCAGGTATAATAAGGGTTACAATTGCGATTCATCCGAAGGCCCGGAGGGGCCGAAGAGGGCGAGAGTATGCTGGCGACGCGAATCATCCCCTGCCTGGACGTGCAGAACGGGCGGGTGGTCAAGGGGACCAACTTTCTGAACCTGCGCGACGCGGGAGACCCGGTGGAGCGGGCGGCGCTGTACGACGCGCAGGGGGCGGACGAGCTGGTGTTCCTGGACATCACGGCCTCCCACGAGCGGCGCGGCCTGATGTTCGACTACGCCCGGCGCGTGGCCGAGGAGGTCTTCATCCCGTTCTGCGTCGGCGGCGGCATCAAGTCGGTGGAGGACTTCCGGCGGATTCTGAAGACCGGGGCGGACAAGGCCAGCATCAACACCGCGGCGGTGGCGACCCCGGAACTGATCACGGAATGCGCCAAAGATTTCGGGGCGCAGTGCGTCGTGGTGGCGATTGACCCGAAGAGGACAGGGCAGACCCCGTCGGGCTGGGAGGTCCACGTCCACGGCGGGCGAACGCCGACGGGCCTGGACGCCCTGGACTGGGCGCGGGAGATGGAGGACCGGGGGGCGGGCGAGATCATGCTGACCTCCATGGATGCGGACGGGACGCTGGCCGGCTACGACATCCCGCTGACGCGGGCCGTCACGGAGCGAGTCTCCATCCCCGTCATTGCCAGCGGCGGCGCGGGCAGCCTGTCGCACATCCACGAGGCGGTGACGGCCGGCGGCGCGCAGGCCGCCCTGGTGTCCAGCATCGTCCACTACGGAACTCATACGGTCGGCGAGGTCAAGGATTATCTGGCCGCACGGGGCGTGCCGGTGCGTAGAGTGTAGGAACTCCTTTAAAGAGCTTCGGCCTTCTAACGAGTCTATTGGGAAGGCGGAGCAGGGGCACAGCTTATCGCAACATGACTACACACGGGCCAACAAATCAACAAGCCAAAGAAGGGTCGAGAGTGATTAAAATCTTGTTCAGTAGCCAGAAAAGGTGAAGTACAATGGCCTCAGACAATCAAGAGACAACAGACGATTACCTCGATGAAACCATGAAACTCTTAGGGGAGGCTGGCTCGTCGATTGATACGGACCCAGTATCTTCAGCGGCGCTATCTCTTTACGCAAACGGTAGGATTTTGGCGGAAATACTTTTTGAACTGCAAAGGATTAGGGCTGAGATGAAACGGATCAGAGATGACATAGCTAGCGAAGGCGAGAGTCTGTGGAATAAGCTCGACGACATGTAGAATGAGTATAGGTACATCGCCCTTGCTATGTTCTTTCTTACGGGCGAGCGAATGTTGTCCATACAAATAGCGAAAACATGAAGGCGACGCGGTTGAAGTTGACTATGCTCATTCGTAAGAGTATAATAGATAAGTCTAACAGCCAGAGGCATCTCTACGGATGGAAACGAAGGTCTGCAAATATTGTCTTGTTGAGCAGCCGGTGGAGCGATTTGAGGTCGCCAACATTATCAAGGGCAAGGTGTACCGGCGGCTGAAGTGCTCTGCTTGTAAGAACAAGATGCAATTAAGCCGCAAGAGAAAACTGCGTGCTTGGTTGGATGTTTACAAGAAAGGCTGCGTTTGCGAACAGTGTGGCTACAGTGACTTTCGCGCGTTGCAGTTTCACCATCGGGATAGCAAGCAAAAGGAAGTCGATGTCGCCAGCATGATAGGCCAAGGAGTGTCACTTGCTAAGCTCAAGAACGAGATTGCTAAGTGTTCTACGCTCTGTGCGAACTGTCATGCAATTGAGCACTATTATCGCTCATCTGACGTAGAAACCGGGGTATAGCGAAGTTTGGTATCGCGC
>JAFAZD010000049.1 GCA_019239955.1 Armatimonadota bacterium
GGCGGCGAACCAGAGCGGGATGTTGCTGTTGTAGCCGTAAGACACGACGCTGACGGTTGCGGTGTCGCTTTTCGTCACATCCTCCGGGCAATGGAAGACCTGGACACTCTTGATGTAGGGATATACCTGTCCCGCCCAGCCGAGGCCGGGCGTGGGCTGCGTCCCCGGAGGCATCCGTTCGTCGTTGTCCTGCACGTACTGGATGAATGCCAGCCCGATCTGCATCTCGTTGTTCATGCAGGCCGGCTGGCGAGGACGGTAATGCTCATAGGGGAAGAGCATGGGAACGAGCAGGAAGACGACGAATAGGCAGACGGCGGTGACGAGCATGACGAGCAGCACCTCCACCCACGTAAACCCACGACGGCGTTTGCCAAATGATAGGCCCATGATGTTCCTCCTACCGTGTCCCTTTGGTTGTCCTTTCATTGGAGACGGCGGGGCGTTCTTCCTGCTTCGGGTACAATGAGGGCGTCATGCACCCGCTCGCCCAGCAGATTTCGGACTTCATCCACGCCGACCCATCACGTGCCACAGAGGATGAGTTCAACGCCCTGGCCTGCGCCCTGTTCACTTACCAATACGAGCGCAATGGGCCTTATCGTCGCCTTTGCGACAGCGAGGGCGCGACGCCCGACTCCGTGGGCCGCTGGCAGGACATCCCCGCCGTGCCCGCACAGGCGTTCAAACTCTTTGACCTCTCCTGCGTCCCTATTCAAGATACGGTCGCCGTGTTCCATTCGTCGGGCACGACGGGGCCGCAGGCGAGCCGGCACTACCTGGACGCCGACGCGCTGGCCCTCTACGGGACCAGCCTGCGGCGCGGCTTCGCGCGCGCCCTGCCGCAGCGCCCGCCGACGCTCTGGGCGCTGATGCCGCCGCCGGACGCCGCCCCGCACTCGTCGCTCAGCCATATGCTCGGCGCGCTCGGCGCGCAACGGTTCTTTTGGAAAGATGACGACGCCCTGGCCGTCGCCCTGCGCGGCCTGCGGAAACCCATCACACTCTTCGGGACGGCGTTCGCCTTTGTTCAATTGTTCGACGGCACGGGGGAGAGTTGGCGGCTGCCGGACGGGAGCCTGATCGTGGAGACGGGCGGATTCAAAGGCCGCAGCCGTGAGGTTCCCCGCGAGGAACTCTACAGCCTCTTTGAGACGCGCCTCGGCGTCCCGGCGGGACGCAGCCACAGCGAGTACGGCATGTGCGAGATGGCCTCGCAGTTCTACGGCTTCGGCCTGGAACCCGTCAAGCGCGGCCCCCACTGGGTCCGCACCCGCGCCCTGGACCCGGAGACCGGCCAGGACGCCGCGCCCGGCCAGGCCGGCCTGCTGCGCCACTGCGACCTCGCCAACGTCAATTCCGTGCTGGCATTGCAGACCCAGGACATGGGCACACTGACCGAGGACGGCTTTCTCCTGCACGGCCGCGCCCCCGACGCCGACCTGCGCGGCTGTTCCCTGACCGTGGAGGAACTGTGGACGGCACGTTGATTACTCCGACTCCCCCAGAATTGGGGGCGGGGGGGCCAATCCCACTGTCTCAGGCAGAGGTCGTCGCCGCCCTCGCCGCGTTCGCCCGCCGCTGGCGCGACCCCGCCGACTCCTTCCGACGCCGGACCGAGGCCCTTGTCGCGCCGTTCCCGTTCGCCATGGTCAGGGTCAGCCTGGATGCCTTATTGGACTCGCTGACGCCGGACGCCCTCTGGCGGCTCATTGACAGCGAGGGCGTGCGCGATGCCTGTGGCGTCCCGCTCGTCGGCCATGTGATTGCCGGCAACACGCCGCTGCTCGCGTGGACCAGCGTTCTGCGCGCCCTGCTGATGCGCAGCGCGTCACTGGTCAAATTGCCTTCGGGAGACGCGGCAGAGTGGGGGAGACTGTTCCATGCCTCCCTGGCCGAGGTCTCGCCGGCCCTGGCCTCCAGCGTGGAATTGCAGCGGTGGGCCGGCGGCACGCGGGAGAGGGATAGGGCGCTCTGCGAGAGCGTGGACTTGGTACTCGCCTACGGGAGCGACGAGACGATCAACGCCCTGCGCGCCCTGTGCCCGCCGGACACGCCGCTGGTCGGCTACGGGCACCGGGTCTCCTTCGGGCTGGTTTTGGACGGCGCAGATTGGGACGAGGCCGCGCGGGGCTTTGCCACGGACATCCTGCTCTACGACCAGGGCGGCTGCCTCTCGCCGCAGACCATCTTCGTGGAGGGCGACTGGGGCCAGGCGCAGTTCTTCGCCGCTGGCCTCGCGGACGCACTCGCCGCCGCCGTCCCGGAGTACCCCCTGCCGCACCGCGACCCCCGCGCCGCCGGCCGCGTCCGCGAGGCGCGCGCGCTCGCCCGGATGGAGGCCGGGACGCACCTCTGGGAAGACCACGCCCTACGCTGGACCGTCATCGCCCGCCCCGCCGCAGCCTTCACCCTCTCGCCCACGCACGGCGTCGTCTCCGTTCAGCCCCTCGCCTCACGGGATGCACTCCCCGCCGCCCTCGCCCCCGTCCGCCGTCATCTGCAGGGCTGCGCCCTCGCCGCACCTTCTCTGACTCCCCCGGAATTGGCGGCGGGCGGGCTGGGCGTCTCCTATCTCTGCCCGCCCGGACGACTCCAGGCGCCGCCGCTGTCCTGGCCGCAGGATGACCGCCCCGTCCTGCGCTCGCTGCTGCCGTAAGGTTTGCGAACGCCGAATTATGGGAATGAACTCGGTTAGGGTGTCTCTGCTTGACAGGCCGTCCTTCCCTCAGTCATACTAGGGGGTATCACAAAAGTATTAGTGGGGAACTCTGCGCCCGGCAT
>JAFAZD010000067.1 GCA_019239955.1 Armatimonadota bacterium
ACCCCGGAGACCGTCGCCGCCCTCAAGCCCCAGAACCTGCGCGACTACATGGGCCGCCGCTACACCCCGGACACGGTCGTCATCGCCGCCGCCGGCAACCTCAACCACGACGAGATCGTGGAGATGGTCCGCGCCCGCTTCAGCCACTTGACCGGAAGCAAAGCGGACTGGCGCGCCCCCGATGCTGCGCCGGAGCCGGTGGCGGCGACGGCGTATGTGGAGAAGCCCATCGAGCAGGTCAACCTCGTGCTGGGCACGAACGGCTACTCGCAGCTCGCCGACGAGAAGTACACGCTGTCCGTCCTGGACAACGTCCTGGGCGGCTCCATGAGCAGCCGGCTCTTCCAGGAGATCCGCGAGAAGCGCGGCCTCGCCTATTCGGTCGGCTCCTACGCGCAGAACTTCCACGAGGGCGGCTACTTCGCCGTGTACGCCGGCACGTCCCCCGACACCGCCTCCCAGGTGATTGACCTGGTCCGCGCCGAGTTCCAGAACATCCGGGAGAACAACATCACGGAGAAGGAGCTGGATCGCGCGAAAAATCAATTCCGGGGCAGCATCGTCATGGGCCAGGAGAGCATGAACAACCGCATGATGCGCCTGGGTCGGAACGAATTGACCTACGACCGCGTGATCCCCATCGAGGAGATCATGGACAAGATCAACGCCGTGACCTTGGACGAAGTCGCCCGCGTCGCCCACCACCTGTTCGGCGACGACCGGTACGCCATGGCGACCGTCGGCCCGTTCCAGAACGGCAAGACCAAGAAGGGGAGGAAAAAGGCATGAGCATCACGGTCGCCGTCGCGGGCGCGAAGGGGCGCATGGGGCAGGAGGTCGTCGCCGCCGTGCAGGCCGAGCCGGACCTGCGGCTGGTCGCGCAGGTTGACCTGGGGGATGATCTTGTCCGTGCGCTGGAGGAGACCCGGCCGGCGGCCCTGGTGGACTTCACGGTGCCGGAGGCCGTGCTCGGCAACATCGAGGCGGCCCTGGCCCACGGCGTCGTCCCCATCGTCGGCACGACCGGGCTGTCGCCGCAGGACGTGGAGCACGTGCGCGGCCTGTGCCGCCGGCACGGCGTCGGCGCGCTGATCGCCCCCAACTTCGCCATCGGCGCGGTGCTGATGATGCGCTTCGCCCAGGAGGCCGCGAAGTACCTGCCCGATGCCGAGATCATCGAGATGCACCACGAGAAGAAGTTGGACGCGCCATCGGGGACGGCCGCCAAGACCGCCGAGATGATCGCCCAGGGCCGCGCCGGCGCGACGCC
Organism: Armatimonadota bacterium; assembly: GCA_019239955.1. Lineage (GTDB taxonomy): Bacteria > Armatimonadota > Armatimonadia > Armatimonadales > Capsulimonadaceae > JAFAZD01. The sequence goes on from JAFAZD010000067.1 coordinate 1,271, forward strand.
CACCGCGCTGCCCGCCGGGGCCTTCGAGAAAATCCCCGGTGCGCGCGGCGGCAAGGGGGTGGGGGACGTGCCCGTCCACAGCGTCCGGCTGCCGGGCTTTGTCGCCTCGCAGGAGGTCATCTTCGGCGGCCTCGGCCAGACCCTGAGCATCCGCCACGACTCGCGCGACCGCAAATCGTTCATGCCCGGCGTCATCCTGGCCGTCCGCCACGCCCCCGCGCTCGCGGCGGGAGGCGAGTTGGTCTACGGATTGGAAAATCTACTGTAGGCGTCAGTTCGGGGCGACGCCGAAGGCCGAGGATGTCACCCAAAAGTGCTCACCGGCGGCGCGCCGCAGGACTCGCAGGCGCACCCCGTTGTGGCTCTCCATGAGCGTGGTGCGGCTTAATGCCTGATCCGGCGCGTCCAGCCACGGCTCATACCAGGCCAGCGCCGTCGCCGATTGCACCTGGCGGAGGAGCACCGGTTCCAGGGGAACGGCCACGCCGGTTTCCTCGCTCGAAATCGCGTGGTATGGCACGAGCGGGACCTGGGGCAGATAATACTGCGGCAAGCGCCACTCGTCCGCCAGCAGCACACCGCCGGGAGGCAGATCGGTCCGCACCGCCTCGACCTCCCCCTCCAGAGCCCGATCCCTGTCACGGATGGTCGCCTCGGAGAGCACCTTCAGCCGCTGGCCCGGCAGCAGGTACATCGGGGCGAACAGGTACACCAGCGCATTGGCCGCGAGGCAGCCGGCGACCAGGGCCAGTCCGCCGGCGTACTGTCGCGTCAGGGCGTCGCCGGCGCGGGCGCTGAGGAGGAAGCAGACCGGCAGGTAGACGAAGATCAGCCCCTGCTGGCCCATATGAATGAAGACGTAGAAGAACAGGGACGGCGCGGCCCACAGCGCCAACAGCCACCCGCGCGGGTTAAGGCGCCATGGCGTCGCCTTCGCGCGCCGGAGCACGCCCAGGCCCAGCGCCAGGGGAATCAGGCCAAAGGCCCAGGCCCAGAGTGTGTAGCGAATCAGCTTGCTCCCGTTGTGGTACAGCCCGTTCCACCCCGCGCCCAGAAAAACCGAGGTCGGCGTGTCAAATACTCTGGAATAGGCGTTCACGACGTACCAGTAGTGTGCCCAGCCGCCGGAGAGATACAGGAGTGGGATCAGCCAGGCCAGAGTCGTCGCGGTCAGGATCGCCGCCGACAGCAGGGCGATGCGCCAAGGCAGGCGCAGGCAGGCGACCACCGCCAGGGGCAGCAGGAACACCAGAGTCTGTTCGCGCATACCGCCGGACAGCCCCAGCCAGAGGGCGAGCAGGGGGGCCAGCCGCGCCTCGCCGCGCCAGATGCGCCAGGAAAGACTCGCCGCGACAATCACCATCAGGGCGTCCAGCGTGTGCGGCAGGGCGACCTCGCCGTAGAACCAGAACAGTGGGCTGGTCAGCAGCAGCAGCGACGCGAACCAGCCGGCGCGCGGATTCCAGAGTCGTCGTCCCAGGTCATACAAGGCGCAAGCGGAAAGCGCCGTACCCAGGATTGCCAGCAGGACATAGCCCTTCTCGGCGGAGCCGGCCAGGGCGGCAGCGGCACGCCCCAGCAGCACATAGAGCAGGTAGCCCGGCGCGTGCGGCTGGCCCGCCGCCATGTCGAATTTGCGGACAGCGAAGGCGAAGTTGACCGAGTCCCAGTGGTAGAGCATCCGGCTTTGCAGAGGCAGCCGGGTTAGCAGCGCCAGCAGGAACAGGATCAGAGGGGGGGCGACCCGCACCCCGCTCTTGACAACTGTGCGGTTGCTGACGATGGCTAGCGACGGACTGGGCATGGACTCTCCCGAGACATAAACATTGCGAGTGCAGATTGTACCCAACTTTGCCTGAATCCTAATCCCGCCTTTGGCGACCTTAGGATGTTCTGGGCCGCGTTCGTGTCCGGGTCGGTCACGGCGCGGCTGTCAGTCCAGCCCCCACTTCTTCCGCAGCTCCGCCATCGGCGTGTACGTCGCACCCTTGTTGTAGAAGTTGCCCAGCCAGGTGCCGTTCTCGCCGTAGAAGCGCTCGTCGCGCGGGTCGGAGGCGAGTTGGTAGCGGGTGTCTATGCTGATGCGGTATTTGTCCGTGCGGTTGGGGATGGAACTGTGCAGCATGTGCATCCCGAACAGGATCACGTCGCCGGGCTGGAAGTGGGCGGTGGCGAGCGGGAAGCCGAAGTGGTCCACGACCTCGCGCGGGTCGGCGCTGAGGACCGGATCAATCAGGTCGCGGTCCATGTCGATCTGTCCGTAGGTGGCCTTCAGCCGCTCGTCCTGATGGGAATGGAGGGCGATGACCAGCGGTCCGTTGTCGA
>JAFAZD010000189.1 GCA_019239955.1 Armatimonadota bacterium
CCCGCAGCGGCCCCTGGCTGTCGCGCGTCAAAGGGACTCTGGGCTTTCTGGAATTGGCCGCCGCCCTCAAGTTTATGTCCAACGCCGACCTCTACTGGCAGTGGAGACTCCTGACCCGGCCCGTGCTGCTGTCCGCGTGGGCGATCATTTTCGTCTGCGCCGCGCTGTATCTGATCGGGATTCTGCGCTTCGGCCTGGCCGCAGAGACGGAGGGGCGGCGGCAACGGGTCTCCTCGGGCCGCCGCGCCTTTGCCGGCGTGTTTCTGGCCGGCGCGCTGTACTGCGTCTGGGGACTAGTGGGGCGGCCCATCAACCTGCTGGAGACCTACCTGCCGCCCGCCGGTTACGGCGGCGCGGCGGCTCCCGCCAAGGAGCGGGGCCTGCCCTGGATGACGGACTACCGGCAGGCGCTCGCCCAGGCACGCGCGCAGAACAAGCCCCTGCTGATTGACTTCACCGGCTACTTCTGCACCAACTGCCGCTACAACGAGAACAACGTATTCCCCGCCCCGCCCGTGCAGGCGGAATTGCGGAATTTTGTGCTGGTCCAGCTCTACACGGACGGCAAGGACGACGCCGCCAACCAGAGGCTGCAACAGGACACCTTCGGCTCCATCGCCCTGCCGCTGTACGGCGTGCTGAACCCGCAGACGGGCCACCCGGTCGGCCAGATCGCCGGCACACAGACGGCCGGTGGCTTCGCCAGGTTTCTCTCCCAGGCCCGCGCCACCGCCGTCGCGTCCCGGTGAACTCCCCGCTCACCCGCCGCTGGACGTCTGATGGCGCTCGATCAGTGCCGCGATCTCCGTCTGGCTCAGGTGATGCGCCCAGCCCAGCGGAGTGCCGTTATACTGCGTGTCCCGTATGTCCAGGTCGGGGTTGGCGGCGAGCAGGAGCCGGGCCAGTTCAACGTCACCACGCGCCGCCGCCTCGTGGAGCGGGGTGATTTGCCCTGGACCGAAGCGTCGGTTGGCGAGATCGGGACGCTCGGCCAGGAGCCGGGGCACACGCTCCTTCCAGCCTAGGTCCCAGGCGGGGATGACTTCCAGGGTCGCCCCGTGCTCCACCAGCCACTCCACGGCAGCGGGCTTGCCGGCCCGCGCTGCCAGCCCGATCGGCGTCGCCCCGCCCGGCAGGGGGGCGTCCAGGTCGGGAGGCAGCCTCCCCTGGGCGAGCAGCGCGTTCAAGTCCCCGATGCGGCCGCGCCCGACCGCCTCGGCGAAGGCGACCTGCGCCGGCGTCGGCGGAGGCACGGCGAGCGTCGGCGCATGCATCCACCAGGTCTGCCCCCGGCCCAGCGACACGAAGCCGAGCCGTTCGTAGATGTGGGTGGCCGCGTTGAGCGTGGCCCAGTGGCAGCCGAGCGCCCGCGCGAACTGGCAGGCCGCCAGCGACACCGCCCGGCCGACGCCCCGGCTGCGGGCGGCGGGCACGACGCCGACGTTGTAAATCCCGGCCACACCCAGCCGGCCCGTCGTCAGGAAAAGCGCGTTCTGGCCGACGATGCGGCCGTCCAGCCAGGCTCCGAAGCGCCAGCCACGGCGGGGCCGCGCCGCCCGCAGACGGGGCGCGGCGGGGTCCCGACGGCGGTAGTAGGGCAGGTCGTCCACGTCCCAGTCGGGATCATCGTCCTCCACCGTGATGCGCAGGCCGTCCGGGACAGGGAAATCGGCGCGCATCCGGCGCAGGTCCAGCGCCATCCAGTGCGGCTGCCAGCCCCACTCAAACCCGCGCGCCGCCAGCCGTGCGCCCAGGTCGCGCGGGCGAGTCGGGAGCAGCGACCAGCAGCCGATCCCCTGCACTCCCCGACGCCGCCACTCGGCCATCAGCGCGTCCAGCGCCGCGCCCGCCGTCCGGACCGGCAGCCGGGGGAAGGCGACGGCGAGGGAGCGGCCGCGCGGCGAATAGGCCCATGTCACCCCATGCGTCCGATGCACGTCGCCCCCGGCGGCGCGCGCGTCCGCCGCGAAGTGGGCGGCGTGATTGGCTGCCGTGGCTCGAATGAGCTGCGCGGGCGTCGCGTCCGGCCCCAGAAAGCGCAGCCGCGCCGCTGACGGCGCGGGCAGTTCGATAAGCATTCGTGCTTCCCTCCTCGGATTCTGTTGTACCACAGGCCGTCTCCCAGGACGCATTTGGTGCAGGAATCGCCCGCCCCGCTGTCGAATGGGGGGCGCGTTGACACCTCAACGAAGGGAATTTCCTCCTAATGCCGAAACCGCTGTCCATTCAGCTTTACACCCTGCGCGCGGAAGCCGCCCAAGATTTCCCCGCCGTGCTCCGCACCGTCGCCGAGATCGGCTACAAGGGCGTCGAGTTCGCCGGCCTGCACGGCCGCTCGCCCCAGGACATCAAGAAATTGATTGACGACCTGGGCCTGCAAGTCAGCAGCAGCCACACCGCCCTGCCGACCCAAGAGAACGTCAACCAGCTCGTGGAGACCGAGCGGACGCTGGGCAACACGCGCCTGATCTCCGGCCTCGGCCCCAAGGACTTCCAGACCGTGGACGACTGCAAGCGTGCCGCCGAGCGGTTCCAGACCGCTGCCGAGCTGGTCAGGCCGCACGGCATGACCTTCGGGATGCACAACCACTGGTGGGAGTTCCATACTGTTGACAACGGCCGCCTGGTCTATGACGTGGTGCTGGAAGCCGCCCCGGACATCTTCAGCGAGCTGGACGTGTACTGGGCGGCCTACGGCGGCCAGGACGCCGCCAAAGTGGTCGCGTCCCACAAGGCCCGCCTGCCGGTGCTGCACATCAAGGACGGCCCGCTGGAGAAGGACGCCCCGCACACCGCCGTCGGCGGCGGCAAGCTGGACATCTCCGCCGTCATCGGCGCGGCGGACCCGACCGTGCTGGAGTGGCTGATCGTCGAGTTGGACGCCTGCGCGACCGACATGACGGAGGCCGTCCGCCAGAGCTACGCCTACCTGACCGGCCAGGGCCTCGCCGCCGGCAACAAATGATCCCAGGGCGGGGCGGACGCGCGTCCGCCCCGCCTTCCCCAGTTTGGCAGTTTTTGGTATTTCCGATGATCCGAAAAGCGTTTGTCATGGCCGTCCACCCGGACGCCGAGGACGAGTACGAGCGGCGGCACAACCCGGTGTGGCCGGAGATGGAGGAGACGCTGCGCGCGCACGGCGTCCGCAACTACTCCATCTTCCTGCACCCGGACACGCACCAGTTGTTCGCCTACGTGGAGATCGAGAGCGAGGAGCGGTGGGACGCCATCGCCGAGACTGACGTGTGCCGGCGTTGGTGGGCGCACATGAAGGACATCATGCCGAGCAACCTGGACAACAGCCCGCAGTCCCAGGAGTTGAGAAGCGTCTTCCACATGGATTAGACCTCTTGCAGAAGGGCAACCACCCAGGGTTGCCCCTGCCCACCCGCCACCGTAGGGGCGGCCTTGCGTGGCCGCCCTGTTCTGAAATGTGGCCGCCCTATTCCTCCTTCTGCAAGAGGTCTATTATGAAGAATAACTCATTCATGCCAGCCCGGTTTTCGCGTTTGGGCCGCGTTCTGTTCGCGGTCTGCTGTGTGCTGCTCGGTTCGGCGTCTGTTGCCCACGCCGCCGCGCCGCCTTATGTCTGGGTGGAGGGCGAGGCGCCCGCCGATGTCACGCCTGCCGCCGCCAAACCCAGCCCGCTGGGAGTCTCCTGGGGCAGCGGGCCGCAGGTGCTGTCGGACGGCAAGTGGCTCTCGCTGTCCATTGACGCCGCCAAGGTGGACCAGCAGGTGCCGACTGACGGCATCGTGATCTCCTACAACGTCAATGTCCCCAGCCCGGCCTCCTACGGCCTCTGGAATCGCATCGGCTATGAGAAGGTCCGCTCGCCCTTTGACTGGCGCGTGGACAACGGCGTGTGGAACACGGTCACGCCGGATCAGGACACGGTGGACGTGGCGGACTTGCAGGACTGGAACCCGCTGGGCTGGCTGAAGATGGGGACGCAGCCGTTGTCCCAGGGTCCGCACACGCTGCAGATCCGGCTGACCAAGAGCAAGGACGACAAAGGCAACTGGCGCAATGTCCAGTACGCTTCCGACGCCCTCTGCCTGGTCGCCGGGCCGTTCCACCCTAGCGGGCGGCTGCGGCCGGATCAGACGGATGAGGCGACGGACGCGGACCACGCGGCGGCCTCCCACGTGTTCCCGATGCCCGCCCCGCAGGGGCCGGCGCAGACAGCCCTATCTTTAAAGGGCGACTGGCAGATCGCCGCCGATGATGAGCTGGTCGTGGACGACCGGACGGGGCCGATCCAGGCCGCTCCGAACCCCGGGGATCTGCTCTGGTCCGCCGTGCCCGTCCCTGGCGACCGCAACGCGACGCGGCCGGACATGCAGTATGTGCATCGGTACTGGCTGCGCGCCCGCGTCAGCGTCCCGGCGGAGGCGGCGGGGCGCTCGTTTTACCTGCATGTCCCGGCGGAGAACATGATCGCTACCGTGTTCGTCAACGGCCGGCAATGCGGCTGGACCAAGACGCCCTACGCCATCTGGGACTGCGACGTCACCCAAGCCATGAAGCCCGGTCAGGTCAACGAGATCATGGTCGGCATCAAGGACCCGTTCTACGGGCTGGCCGACGCCAGTGACGCCAAGCACATCCAGTACACCCCCTACAACTTCTGGCACTACAACACGACCAACCAGCTGGACTTTCCCGTCCTGGGCCGCTACGAGACGGGCCTGCTGCTTGAGCCGGCCCTGGTGACGGCGGGCAAGGCGTACACGTCGGACGTATTCGCCCTCCCCTCGGTCAAGAACAAGGCGCTGGGGCTGGAGGTCACGGTCCGCAACCCGACCGCGCAGGACATCACCGTCTCGGTCGCCAACGCGGTCGTCCCATTGGCGAGCGGGACGGCGGCGAAGACGTTCGCCCCCAAAGACCTGACCGTCCCGGCGGGGCAGGACGCGGTGCTGAAGGTCTCGGAGGGCTGGCCGAATCCGAATCTGTGGTGGCCGGACGACCCGCGGCAGTACAACGTCATCACGACCCTGAGCGTGAACGGGCAGCCGATTGACCGGCGCACCACCAAGTTCGGATTCCGGGAATGGGGATGGCAGGGCGCGCAGTTCACCCTCAACGGCGTCCCCTGGCACGGGCGGGCCGATCTGGTGGACTTTGACCGGGCCGACGCGGGCGCCGTCCAGACTTGGCGCAAGCACGGGCAGACCATGGAGCGCGTCTGGGGCAACGGCTACGCCTGGGGCGGCCTAGACGTGAACCAGGCGCTGGACTTCTTTGACGCCAGCGGCGTCCCGATCCGGCGCACGGGCATCTTTGATGGCGAGGGCGCGGCGGGCTTCTACGCCATCGCCAACCCGCCCCTCTGGGACAACTACCGCGCCCAGATCGCCGCCTGGATCAAGGGGCAGCGCAACCACCCCTCGGTCTTCATCTGGTCCCTGGAGAACGAGATCACGTTCATCAACGGCCACGTGACCGGCCAGGACCAGATCACCACGGACCAGCACCACAAGACCGCCGCGCTGGTCAGCGCGGTAGACCCGACCCGGCCGTTCATGACTGACGGGGGCAACGCGCTGCTGGATCAGTCCCTGCCGGTCTACGGCGGGCACTACATGGAGCCGCCGTTCCAGAGCCTGCCCGCCGGGGCCTACGACAAGGCCAGCTTCGCGCACCGGCAGGTCTGGCCCGTCACGGAGGCCAAGCCCATTTTATTGGGCGAGGCCTATTTCGCCAACGGCAACGAGCCGGCGGACTTCGCCACGGTCGGCGGCGAGGCGGCCTTTGTCGGCAAGGCCGAGGCCCGCCCCGCCATCGGCCTGGTCGCGCGGATGCTGTCCGAGGGCTACCGCTGGAACGGCGTCAACTTCCACTTCTGGATGGGCGGCGAGTCCGACGCCTACTACAACTCCTGGCAGCCCGTCGCCGTGCTGTGTCGCCAATGGGACTCGGCCTTCGGGTCGGGCCAGCGGGTGCGGCGCACGCTGAAGCTCTTCAACGACACGCACGACGCCGCCCCGGTCACGCTGACCTGGAGCCTGGTCTTCGGCGGCCGGACCGTCGCCCGGCAGACAACCGTACATCATACCGCGCTCGGCAGGGACGAGACGCTGGACGTGACGCTGCCCATGCCCCGCGTCGCCGCCCGGCAGGACGGCCAATGGATACTGACGCTGTCCCGGGGCGGCAAGCAAGTTTTTAAGGACGTACGGCCCACCTCCGTCATGAACACGGACGGCGGCAGCGCGGCGGCCTCGCTCGCCTCCCGCCTCTGCCCCACGCCCACGCGCCTAGCGGTGTATGACCCTGGGGGCCGCGCCGCCGCCTTCCTCCGCGCCCGCCGCGTCGCGTTCAGCCAGATCGCCGGGCTGGCGACGCTGCCCGCCGGGGCGAAGGTGCTGCTCATCGGGCCGGACGCGCTCACGGCCGCCCAGAGCACCTCCAGCGCGCTCGCCGCCTACGCCGCCGGGGGCCGCACGGTCATCGTGCTGGAGCAGAAGAACCCACTCAAGTACCAGGGCCTGCCCGGCGACATGCCGCCGGACGCCAACGCCACTCAAGGCGACATCGCCTTTGGGGAGGACCTGGACCACCCCGTCCTGCGCGGCCTCCAGCAGCGCGACTTCTTCACCTGGGGCCCGGACGGCACGGTCTACAAGAACCCCTACGTCAAGCCGACCAGCGGCGGGCGCTCCTTGGTACAGTGCGACTGGCGCTTGCAGGACACGGCGCTGGCCTCCCTGCCGGCGGGCAAGGGCCTGCTGCTCCTGAGCCAGCTCCTGATCGGGCAGAAACTGGCGTCCAGTCCCGTCGCCCAGTGCCTGCTGCTGAACATGATCGCCTACGGCGCGCAGTACCGGCAGGTCTTCCGCCCCGTTTCCGTGGCGGCGGAGGGCAGCGCGCCGCTCATCAAGGCGCTGGACGCAACGGGGCTGCGCTACGGCAAGGCCGGAGACGGGATGACGGCGATCCGCCGGCCCGGCTCCATCGCGGTCATCAACGCGACGCCGGCCAACCTGC
>JAFAZD010000230.1 GCA_019239955.1 Armatimonadota bacterium
GTGGAGACGGACGTAGCGCTGCCGACGCAGCGCAGCCTGCACGCACGCATCACGCCGGTGTCGGACAGAGAATTCCTGCTGGTGCTGCGGGACCTGACCGAGCTGCGCCGGCTGGAGCGGGTGCGGCGCGACTTCGTGGCGAACGTCTCGCACGAGCTGCGCACACCGCTGACCTCGATCAAGGCCATGGCGGAGACACTGCTGGACGGGGCGCGCCTCGACGAGAGCGTCGCGGGCCGTTTTCTGGAGACCATCATCCGCGAGTCGGACCGGCTGGTGCGGCTGTCGTCGGACTTGCTCGACCTGTCGCGGGTGGAGGCACGCGGGCCCAACAAGGAGGAAATAGACCTGGCCGCCCTGGTGACGGAGGTCGCCGCGCGCTTCGCCGCGCCCGCGCAGAAGGCGGGGGTCAGCCTGACCAACCGGGCGGCAGGGCCGCTGCGGGTGATGGCGGACCGCGACGAGATGGCGCAGGTACTGGTGAACCTGCTGGACAACGCAATCACCTACACGCCGCGCGGCGGCTCCGTGACGGTCACGGCGAGCGAGACGCCGGAGGCCGTCACGGTGGCGGTAGCGGACACCGGCATCGGCATCCTCTCCCACGACATCCGCCGCCTGTTCGAGCGCTTCTACCGGGCCGACAAGGCCCGCAGCCGGGCCTCCGGCGGCACGGGCCTGGGCCTCTCCATCGTCAAGCACATCGTCGAGAACCACGGCGGCACAGTCGGCGTCGAGAGCGAGTACAACAAGGGCAGCACCTTCACCTTCACGCTGCCGAAGTAGAGCGCCCGCACAACCATACGGGAGGCTAATCGCCGACCCCCAGATTGACGGGCTGGGACAGGCTGACCTTGCCGCGAAGTTCCGCCCGTTCGGAGGAGCGACCCACCAGGACGGTGAACTCGCCCGGGTCGGCGTGCCACTGCTTTGCGTTCACATCGTAGTAGGTGAAGGCCCGGCCGCTCAGCGGCACCTGCACATGGCGGGTCTGTCCGGGCCGTAGCTCCACCCGCGCGAAGCCCTTCAGCTCCTTGGGCGGCCGCGGCACCGTCGCGTGGGTGTCCGCCACATACACCTGCGCCACGTCCGCCCCGGCCCGCCGGCCCGTGTTGGTCACGTCGAAGGAGACCATGTAATGCGGGCCTGGCCCTGTGCCTCCGCGTTGCGGCGTGACCGACAGGTTAGCATACCGGAAGGTGGTGTACGAGAGGCCGTACCCGAACGGGAAGAGCGGCTGGACCTGATTGTGTTCGTAGCCCCGGTAGCCGACGAAAATCCCCTCGCGGTACTCGATCTTGTTCGTACCGGGCTGGGTGTAGTAGTAGTTCGTGTCCGAGGGATTGTCCTCCAGGCGGCGCTCCCAGCTGATCGGCAGGCGGCCGGACGGGTCAACGTCGCCCAGCAGCGCCTCAGCCAGCGCCGTGCCTCCCTCCTGCCCCGGATACCAAACCTCCACAAGCCCGGGGACGCGGTCGAGCCAGGGGGTGACGTCCACGCTGCCGCCGGAGGTGACGACCACGATGGTACGCCTGTTGGCCGCCGCGACCGCCCGGATCAGCGCGTCCTGACCCGGCGGCAGGGCGAACTCGCGGTCGGAGCCTTCCGTCTCGATCTGGTCGTCGAAGCCGACGGCCACCACCGCCACGTCCGCGCGGGCCGCCAGCGCCCGGGCGTCCGCCTCCACGACCGTGTCCTCCGGGACGATCCCCAGCCGCAGGAACGGTTGGCCGAACCCACCGCCCCCGGACTGCTCCAGCACCACCTTGTGCGGCCCCGCCGTCAGTGTCAGGCGGGCCTGGTTGAGCGCGGCCCGGGGGACCTGCCAGTTGTCCATGACCGGCTGGTCATCCACGAGGGCGCGGAACTTCTCCGGGCCTTGCACGAACAGGATGTAACTCCCGGCCGCCGATGCCATGTAGTAGCCGGTCCGCCGCGTAGACGTAGGCGCGGGCCGGCCGAACGGGCTGGGCGGCGGCGCGGCAGGCGCGGCCCCCGGCGCACCGGCGGGCGCGCCAGGACGTGGGCCGGCGGGCGGGCCTGCCGGCGGGCTGGGCGGGGCGAAATCCGCCGGGTCAAAGTCCTCAAAGGAGAAGGGCCGCCCGGAGCTGAAGGATCGCTCGACCCGGGTAGCGGTGGGGGGGCCGGAGAGGTCGGCATTGCCGAAGGTCTCGACGGTCACGCCGCCCCGGTCGCCCCCGGCCTCTGTGGTGAAGTGGGTGGCCGACGCCATCTGGGGGAGCGTCGGCAGGCCCCGCGCGTAGGTAACGGTTCCCGCCGCGCCCAGCGCGTCGCTCAGACCTTGCAGGATGCTGACGCTGGTGAATGGCGGGACGTGGCCGCTGCCGCCCGCCGTGGCGATGGCGGGGTGGGCGTCCGGCCCAATGACGGCGATGGTCTTCACCCGGCCTCTGTCCAGCGGGAGCAGGCCACCCTCGTTCTTGAGCAGCACCAGCCCCTCCCGCGCCCCGTCCAGCGCCGCCTGTCGCCCCTGCGGGTTGTAGCGCGGGATGGACAGGTCCTTCTGCTCCCGGTCCAGCCAGCCGAAGCGCGCCCCCAGGCGCAGCAGCCGGCGCACCTTGTCGTCAACCGTCGCGACGGACACCTGGCCCTGGGCGATGGCGGGCAGCAGGTTTCGCCGGTTCAGGTACTGCCCGTCGGGCATCTCCAGGTCCATGCCGCCGTTGGCCGCCCCCAGCGTGTCGTGAACCGCGCCCCAGTCGGACATGATGATTCCGGGGAAGCCCCACTGGGTCTTGACGACATCGGTGTTCAGATACCCATTCTGCGTCATGTGGGCGCCGTTGGTGAGGTTGTACGAGTCCATGATGGCGCCCACCTGTCCCTCCTTGACGGCGGCCTCGAAGATCGGCAGGTAGATCTCGCGCAGCGCCCGCTCGTCAATGATCGAGTCGGACGTGTTGCGGGCGAACTCGGAGTTGTTGCCCAGGAAGTGCTTGATGGTCGCGCTCACGCCTTCGCTCTGCACGCCCTGGACGTAGCCGACGGCGATGCGCGCGCCCAGGAACGGGTCCTCGCCGAAATACTCGAAGTTGCGCCCGTTCATCGGCGTGCGGTAGATGTTGACGCCGGGGCCGAGCAGGAAGTGCTGTCCGCGCGAGCGCGTGTCCCGGCCGAGCTGCACGCCCACCCGCCGGGCGAGAGCGGTGTCCCAGGTGGCGGCCAGCCCGATGCCGGCGGCGTAGGCCGTCGAGGGCGGCGGGACGTGCGCGCCCACCGGCCCGTCGGTCATCCGAAAGCCGGGGATGCCCAGCCGCGGCAGGGCGTGCGTCGAGCCGGTGGTGTCCGAGGCGGCCCCGTACCCGACCCCGGACAGCATGTCGATCTTCTCCTCCAGCGTCATCTGGCTTAGGAGCGTGTTCACCCGCGCCTCCACCGGCGCGCTCATCGGGGCCGAGGCCGGGCCGGCCGGCGGCGGATTCTGCTGGGCATTGCTGCCCGCGGCCACTGCGCCCGCCAGCGCCAGTGACACGGCCAGCGTTGCCCGGTATCGAGACGCCGGTGAAATCCTACTGCTTCGCATCTGTTTCACTCCTTATCATCGTCGGCGCAATGCACGGGCGACCGCCTGTTCCGCCAGGGGTGCCATCACGGCGTACCCGGCCGC
>JAFAZD010000347.1 GCA_019239955.1 Armatimonadota bacterium
GGGCCAGTCACGGGAAGGCTGTGCATCGGGACAAGCGGCAGAGCCTTCAAGTATTGGACCGTCTCCCGCTTGCCGGGGGGGTCGGCGGGATGAGCGCAGCGAACTCCGCCGAGGTGGGGGCCTCTGAGGCGGTGGCCGACAACGATCATGAAAATCCGAGACGCATTGCTGCTGGCCGCCGGGGCAGGCCTGGTCGCCCGCGAACTGTGGAAGCGGCGCACGGAGGCGGACCTGGCGGGGCAGGTGGTCCTGATCACCGGCGGGTCGCGCGGGCTGGGGCTGGCGCTGGCGCGCGAGTTCGGCGCGCAGGGCTGCCGGCTGGTGATCTGCGCCCGTGACGGGCAGGAGCTGGCGCGGGCGCGGGAAGACTTGGAAGGGCGCGGGATTGAGACCCTGGCCGTGCCGTGCGATGTGACCGATCCGAGTCAGGTGGAGCGGCTGATCGCGCAGGCGACGGAGCGGTTCGGGCGGGTGGACGTGCTGGTCAACAACGCCGGCATCATCAGCGTCGGGCCGGTGCAGGCGATGACGCGGGCGGACTTCGAGGAGGCCATGAACGCCGACTTCTGGGGGACGCTGAACCCGATTCTGGCCGTGCTGCCGCAGATGCGGGCGCGGCGGGGCGGGCGGATCGTCAACGTCACCAGCATCGGCGGCAAGGTCAGCGTGCCGCACCTGCTGCCCTACAGCTGCGCCAAGTTCGCGGCGACGGCGCTCTCGGAGGGGCTGCGGGCGGAATTGGCGCGCGACGGCATCACCGTGACGACCATCGCGCCGGGGCTGATGCGGACCGGGTCCTACGGGCAGGCGTTCGTCAAGGGCGACGGGGCCGGCGAGTACGCTTGGTTCAGCCTGAGCGACAACGCGCCGGGGCTGTCCATTAGCGCCGCCCGGGCGGCGCGCGAGATCGCGCGGGCGACCCGGCGCGGCGAGGCCGAGCGCATCCTGTCCCTGCCGGCGAACGTGGCGGCGCGGGCGCAGGGATTGGCCCCCGGCACGACCGCCGACCTGCTGCGCCTGGTGAATCGGATGCTGCCGCACGGGGAAGACGGCGGCAAGACGACGGGGCGTACAGCGCATGCGGCACGGCCGTCGCGCCTGCTGGACGCCCTGACCGTGCTCGGCCGCCGCGCGGCGCACGATCTCAATCAGCCCGATTCGTAACCACCATGAAGCCCATCAATAACCCCAACCTGCACGGGATGGTGCCGGACAAGTCCGACGTGGCCCTGATCCTGCTGGACATCATCAACGACCTGGAGTTTGAGGGCGCGGAACAGTTGATCGAGTACGCCCTGCCGATGGCGGACAAGATCGCGGCGCTCAAAAGGCGCGCCAGGGAGGCCGGCATTCCGGTCATCTACGTCAACGACAACTACGGGCGCTGGCAGAGCGACCTCAGCAAGTTGGTCAAGCACTGCCTGGAAGACGATGTGCGCGGCAGGCCGGTGGTGGAGCGGCTGAAGCCGGGAGAGGACGACTACTTCGTGCTCAAGCCCAAGCATTCGGGCTTCTTCTCCACGACGCTGGACGTGCTGCTGAACTATCTGCAGGCGCGCACGCTGATCATCACCGGCATCGCCGGCAACATCTGCGTCCTCTACACGGCTAACGATGCCTACATGCGCGACATGAATCTCGTCGTCCCGTCCGACTGCACGGCCTCCAACGACAAGGAAGACAACGACTACGCGCTCAAGCAGATGCAGAAGTTCCTGAAGGCCGACATCACGCCGTCGGACCGATTGGACGTGGAGGCGCTCAAGCGGCGGGCGGCGGAGGAACCCTCCCCGAACAACCCCTCGCGCCAGTTCGCGGAGCGGTAGCCGCGCCCAATGTTAAGAAAATGTTAAGAAGCGGGTAAACGTGTCGTATGAATGCGACAACGTTGCCCCGCGATGGGTTAGAAGGGACAAAGGACAAAAAGGCAGAGAAGCCTGTCCTTGCCTATGAGAAAGACAAGCCTGAGGTCGCCACCCTCCTCCGCGCCCTGCTCGCGGAGGTGGTGGGGACGTTCGCGCTGACGCTGGTGGCGGCGGGCGGGGAGGTCATCGGCCACGTCAGCCACGGCGAGGTCAGCCAGGCGGCGCGGGTGGTCGCGCCGGGGCTGGTGGTGATGGCCCTGATCTACGCCATCGGCAGCGCCTCCGGGGCGCACTTCAACCCGGCGGTCAGCCTCGCCTTCGCCCTGCGCCGCGACTTCCCCTGGTCCCGCGTGCCCTGCTACTGGGCCGCGCAGATGGCCGGTGCATCGGTGGCGGCGCTGCTGCTGCGCGCCCTGTTCGGCGACGTGGCGCATCTGGGCGCGACGGAGCCGCACTTCGGCGCGAGCGCCGCCTTCGTGATGGAGATCGTGCTGACGTTCCTGCTGGTGCTGGTGATTCTGGGCACGGCGACGCGCTACAGCCTGATCGGGCCGAACGCGGCGCTGGCGGTCGGGGCGACCATCATCCTGGACGGCCTGTTCGCCGGGCCGGTCAGCGGGGCCTCCATGAACCCGGCGCGCTCGCTGGGGCCGATGCTGGTCAGCGGGGAGCTGCGCGATGCCTGGATTTACGTCGCTGGCCCGTTCCTGGGCGGCCTGGCCGCCTGCGGCATGGTCTGGCTGCTCTGCGGCCCCAAGAAGGACGACAAGGAAGAAGAGGCCGCCGAGGGCGATCAGCAAAAGAAGGGATAGTGAGCATGGCGCAAAGCGCGCGGCGCGCGGCGATACTCGACGTGGACGGGACTCTGGTGGACAGCAACGACGCCCACGCGCGGGCCTGGGTGGAGGCCCTGACCGAGAAGGGGCATCACGTCACGTTTGACCAGATCCGCCGCCTGATCGGCATGGGCGGCGACAACCTGCTGCCCACCGTTATCGGCAAGGAGAAGGACAGCCCCGAAGGCAAGGAACTCAGCGACCTCTGGGACCAGATTTTCAAGACCAAGTACCAGCCGAACCTCAAGCCCTTCCCGCAGGTGCCGCAACTCTTTGAACGGCTGCGCGAGCGCGGCCTGCAGCGCGTCATCGCCAGCTCCGCCACCCAGGAGCAGTTGGACGCCCTGCTGAAGATCGCAGGCGTCACGGGCCTGGTGGACGCAACAGTCTCGGCGGACGACATTGGCACATCCAAGCCCGCCCCCGACGCCGTCGAGGTGGCACTGAAAAAAGCCGGCTGTGCGCCGGAGCAGGCCATCATGGTCGGCGACACGCCGTATGACATCGAGTCGGCGGGCAAGGCCGGCGTGAAAACAATCGCCGTCCGCTGCGGCGGCTGGAGCGACGAGGACTTGAAGGGCGCAATCGCCCTCTACGACGACCCCGCCGACCTGCTGGCCCATCTGGACGAGGAGCGCGCCTTCCGCGTCGCCTGGTCTGCGGTGGAGAACAAGTACGAGAAGGACGAAAAAAGCGGCCAGTGGAAGGCGAAGTAGCGCCGCCCCTTGTCATCAAACTACTCAGGTTGTATAATGACCCCGTTCGCCGTCGCGGCGGCTCATCCCGAGGAGACAGGAGACAACCATTGTGCCCCTACGCATCGCCATGATCGGCGCGGGAAGCGTCGGCTTCACCCGCCGGCTCACTCAGGACATTTTGACGGCCCCCGAACTGGCGGACACGACGTTCGCGCTGACCGATATTTCCCAGCACAACATGGACATGGTCGTGCAGCTCGCCCGGCGGGACATCGCCGCCAATGGGCTGCCGGCGAAAATCGAGGCGACCACCGACCGGCGCGCGGCGGTCGCCGGGGCCGACTACGTGATCTGTATGATCCGGCAGGGAGGGCTGGAGGCGTTCCAGACGGACATTGACATCCCCCTCAAGTACGGCGTGGACCAGTGCGTCGGCGACACCCTCTGCGCGGGCGGGCTGATGTACGCCCAGCGCACCATCCCGGCGATGCTGGACTTCTGCAAGGACATCCGCGAGGTCGCCAGGCCCGGCGCGCTGCTCTTGAATTACTCCAACCCGATGGCAATGAACACCTGGGCCTGCAACAAGTACGGCGGGGTCAAGACCATCGGGTTGTGCCATGGTGTCCAGGGCGCGCACTGGCAGATCACGCGCGCCATCGAGCAGTGGGCCAAGAGCGAGGGGCTGCTGGGGCAGGACGCGAGGCTCACACGGCACGATGTAGATGTCGTCTTCGCCGGCATCAACCACCAGACCTGGTGCATCCGGGCGCAGTGGCAGGGGATGGACATGATCCCCGGCCTGTACGAGAAGATGGCCGCCGTGGAGGACTTCCGGCGCGACGAAAAGGTACGCCTGGACGTGCTGAGGCGCTTCGGCTACTACAGCACCGAGAGCAACGGGCACCTCTCCGAGTACCTGCCCTGGTACCGCAAGCGGACGGATGAGATCAACGACTGGATCAGCCTGACATCGTGGATCAACGGCGAGACCGGCGGCTACCTGCGCGTCTGCACCGAGGGCCGCCACTGGTTCGAGACCGACTTCCCCAACTGGCTGTCCCAGGAGCCGCCCAAATTCACCCCGCAGAACCGCTCGGAGGAACACGGATCATACATCATCGAGGGGCTGGAGACGGGCCGCATCTACCGGGGCCACTTCAACGTCGTCAACGACAACCACATCACGAACCTGCCCAACGGCTGCGTCATTGAGATCCCCGGCTACGTGGACCGCAACGGCATCGCCATGCCCGTCATCGGCGACCTGCCGCTGGCCTGCGCCGCGACCTGTTCGGCCAGCGTCCGCGTGCAGGAAATGGGCATGGAGGCGGCGGTGCGTGGCGACGTGACGCTGCTCAAGCAGGCCATGCTGCACGACCCGCTGGTCGGCGCGGTCTGCGACCCGGAGGAGGTCTGGCAGATGACCGACGAGATGCTGGTCGCCCAGGCCCAGTGGCTGCCCCAGTACGCCGACCACATCCCGGCGGCGCGGCAGCGCCTGGCCGATGCCGAGGCAAGCGGCACGCGAGTTCGGTTGGTCCAGACCCAGGGCGCGGCCCGCGTCCACACCAAAACGGTGGAGGAGATGGGGGCCTCGGCCGCCGAGGCCCGCGCCAACGCCCAGGCCGCCGACAAGGGCAAGATGACCCGCGCCGCCGACCTCGTGAATGTCGAGGCGGCGGAGGCCGAAGAGCGGGAGCCGGTGGGCGTCTGACAAGCCATCGGAGGAAGGCCCGCCGTCACTGGCGGGTTTTCTTCTTTGTAGAAGGTCTTAGGAAATAAAAAAGAGACTTTTTTGCTGGAAATCCGGTATATTCTAGAATAACAGTCTGTAGTGTCGTTTTCCCAACATTCCCAGGGCCATTCGCTATGAAAGCGTCATTGCTGCCCGACGAGACCGCGCGCCACGCCGCGCTTTCCCGCTATCGGATACTGGACACGCCGCCGGAGCCGTCGTATGACGATCTGACGTGGCTGGCGGCCGACATCTGCCGGACGCCCATCGCGCTGCTGACCTTCCTGGACGGGGCGCGGCAGTGGTTCAAGTCCGCGCACGGCACCACCGCGCGCGAGCTGCACCGCGACCTGGCGTTCTGCGCCCACACCCTCCTGCAAGAGTCAGCCCTGCTGGTCGTCCCCGACGCGCGGCGGGACCCCCGCTTCGCCGACAACTCCCTCGTCACCGAGCCCCCCCACATCCGCTTCTACGCCGGGGCCTCCCTGATGTCGCCTGACGACTTTCCCCTCGGAACCCTGTGCGTCGCCGACCATCGGCCGCGCCGTCTGCAGCGGGCACAGGTCGCCGCGTTGCAGGCCCTCAGCCGACTGGCCGTCGCGCACCTGGAGCTGGGCCTGCTGCGGGAGGTACGCACCCAGCAGGCGGCGCTGGAGGAAGTCAACCGGCGACTGCAGGCGCTGGCGACGACCGACGGCCTGACCGGTCTGCACAACCACCGGGCATTTCAGGAGGCGCTGCGCCAGCAGTGCGCCCAGGCCGCGCGCTCGGGGCAGCCGCTGTCGCTGGTGATGCTGGACGTGGACGAGTTCAAGGGCTACAACGACGACTTCGGGCACCCGGCGGGCGATGTGGTCCTGCGCCGGATCGCCGCGATCCTGCGCCGCAATGTCCGCCAAGGCGACCAGGTCGCCCGGTACGGTGGGGAGGAGTTCGCCGTGGTGTTGCCGGGCGCGGACGCCTCACAAGCATTCGCCCTGGCGGAGCGCCTGCGGTGTAAGATCGCCGCCGCCACCTGGCCGCTGCGTCCGCTGACCGCCTCCTTCGGCGTCGCCACTCGCGCGCGGGCCACGCCAGGCCCTGGCCGCCTGATTCAAGGCCCTGGCCGCCTGATTCAAGAAGCGGACGAGGCTCTGTATCGGGCCAAGCAGGGCGGGCGCAACCAAGTCCGCCATGCCCAGATTCCCCACTCTTCAGAAGGCCCGCCGCCTGGATGCTAGTCCCGGCGGGCTTGGCCGGCGTTCCCCTCAGAGCGCGGGAGCAGGCTTGGTCACGGCGGGGGCCGCATACAACGTCGTCTGCGGGAAGTAGGCCGACCAGCCGTACCACTCCGCCTGCAGTGAGAACACGCGTGTCAGATGCTTGCCCCGAAGCGGCCCGGCCACGCACTCCCCCTCGACCGTCCACCGGGAGCCGGTCCCTCTGTCGTCAAAGAGGCCGGATTTTCCGGGGGCGCGGGTGAACTCCAGCGTTTTGCCATCCAGCCGGCAGTCATAGGCGGCCGCTGTCTTCGTCTCAGGCACGTACAGGGCCACGACCGGCGTGCCGCCCAGCGTCTCCTGAACCACATCCGGCGCCGCCGCCAATGCCGCAAACGGGTAGGCGCGTGGCCGCCCCTCCACGCGCACGGCCAGCACCAGGTCGTTCGGCGCCAGGCGACTGTCGCGCAGGCCGCGCAGCGTCGCCGGGAACATCGGCGGGAGGTAGTCGCGCCCGCTGACCACGCGCGCCCCGTAATACTCCCGGTACGGAGTCTGCCAGTCCGGCGTCGTCGTCTGCGGGTGCAGGCGTTTCCACTCGCCCCAGGTGGTGTTGACCACCGGCAGGGCGGCCAGGGTTTTTCCCTTATCGGGGCCGAGCAGCGCCTCCCCGGCGATGTGCGACCAGATCGTGTCATTGCTGGGGTCGTACATCGCCATCACCCCCCGATACAGGCCGAAGACCTGGAAGAGCCGCCGCTTGCCCCCGATGACCGGGTCGTAGGCGATGCCGGTGTTGCAGACGCTGCAATACGTCACCAGGACGGGACGGCCGCCGAGGGTGTCGTTGACGATGTGGTGCCAGGCGATGAAGCGCGCCGGGTAGGCGCGGCTCTGCCCGCCCAGGCTCAGGCCCAGAACCTCCTCGTCATCGCCCAGTTCCGTCAGCGCGGAGGCCGGGACGACTTTCGGGTCGGTCAGGGCCTGGAACATGCCCCGGAAGTCGCCGTACTGGTCCGTCAGGCCGGGGATGGGCCGAAAACCCGGCGGGGCGGCTTCCGGCGGCGGCAAGGCGGGCGCCACGAAGGGCGGTGGGGATGCCGCCGTCTGTGCGCGCAGGGGTGCCGGGAATAGCAGCAACGTCAGGCCCCCGATCTTTCCCCACCGCGTGATGATCTCTCTTCCCATCGTACTCGCCTACGGCTCCCTCCCCACCCCGAGGGCATCGGCGACCCGGTTGATGTAGTTGAACCAGGAGGCGATCAGCGTGATCTGCAAGATGCCGGTGTCGTCGAAGCCCACGGCGCGCAGCCGGGCGTGGTCGTCGGGGCTGATCTTGGTGGCGTCCCGCGTGATCTTGGCGACGAAGTCCAGCATCGCCCGATCCTGCTCGTTAATGGGGGCGGTGGTGTAGTCGCGGCGCAGGGCTGCGACCAACGCATCATCCAGGGTGACTCGACGCAGAAACTCTGCGTGGGATGTCGTTCAGTACATGCACCGGTTGAGCACCGAGACGGTCGTGGTGATCATCTCGTGCTGCCGGCGCGTCAGGGGCAGGCCGGGGTCCATCAGCGAGCCGAAGGTGGAGAAGGCGTGGTAGAGGGCGTCGGGGATGAGGGTGTGCGAGGCGACGATGCCGGGCAGCTCGCGCCCGGAGAGGTCGTCCGCGCCCGCCACCGGCGTCCCGTACTCCGCCGGGTACAGGCCCTGCTGGGCTTGGAGCAAACCCCGGAGCCGCTCGTCGGCCTCGGCGGGCGGGATGGTCTTGATCCAGGTCATTGATCTTTCCTTTTCGTGAACTTGGAGGCTATTTCTCCGCCACGGTGATGTTTGCCGGCGTGATGGTCTGCGGGATGAAGTCACGGTCAATCAGGTCGGACATCGGGATGCGCTTCTTCAGGATACCCATTTGCAGCGCCATGTCCTCGATCTTTTGCAGGTCGGCGTCGGTGGGCGTCAGGTTGACGTAGCTGACGCGGCCCGGCGAGGTCAGGACGTAATTGAGCAGCTTGGGATCCTGGCGGAAGTACGGCGCGGCGAGCTTGGCGACCTCCGTGCGGTGCGTCTCGGCCCACGCGCCGGAGGAGGCGACGCCGTGGACCAGGTCGCGCACGATCTCCGGGTGCTGTTTGATCAAATCCTCGCGGACCACCAGGGCGCAGGAGATGAAGTGCGGCCAGATGTCCTTCGCCATGTACAGAATGCGGCCCTTGCCGTCCATCTCGGCCTTGGCGCAGTGCGGCTCGCCGACGAAGTAGCCGTCAATGCTCCCCGACGCCAGCGCCAGGGGCATGTCCGGCGGGGGCAGCGTGACGAATTTGATGTCATCCGGCTGCATCCCCTGATCCTGCATCAGCTTGTGGATGACCAGGTTCTGGTTGCTGTACGGGCTGGGGATGGCGAAGGTCTTGCCCTTCTCATCCCGCAGGCTCTTCGCCGGATCGTCCTTGCGGACCATGATCTCCGACCCGTCCCGGTGGCCCAAGTAGCAGATTTTGACGGGTACGCCCTGCTCGCGCAGTTTCATGGCGAGCGGGACAATCATGAAGGTGGCCTGGAGGTTCCCCGTCTTCAGCGCGTCGGCGATGGGCGGGAACTCGGTGAAGCGCTGCGAGTTGAAGTTGGTGTTGGTCAGGCTGTGCTTGGAGGCGAAGTCGGTCACGGGGCAGGTCAGGTGACAGGTGACGGGCAGGAACGCGACGGTCAGCGACTGCTGGGCCTTGCCGTTGGGGCCGATGTGAATCGGCACCCCCGCGCGCTGCGCGGAATGCACACGCAGCAGGGCGAGCACGGCCAGCCCGGCGACCACGCCGGCGGCGATCTTGGCGGAGGATGAACGGAACATGAGGACCTCGGGGGCCGGCGGGTGACGCCCGCCGGCCTATCTGTCTGAAACGTTACGGAAACGTCAGTGGCCGACCATGCGACAGGCGGGACAGCCTTGCGCGGGGCAGCGGAAGCCGAAGGCTGCTGCGACCGCGAGGGCGGCGGTCAGGAGCTGGAGCAGGACCAGCTTGACGGGAGTGAGTGTCTTCTTCACGAGAGATGTCCTTTCTTGGCCGCTGACGGCCAGTCGCGCCGTCAGCCGACGGTGACGGTGTTCTGTTTGGCCCGGTAATGGGCGCCCATCGTCTGGTTGGCCGCCACGACCGCGGCGACCTTCTCGGAGACGGCGTCCCACCGGTCGCCGGGGATGCAGACGTAGAGCTGGTCGTCCGGCAGGCCGGTGTAGGTGCGGTTGCCCTGGCAGCCGAACGACAGGGCCGTGGAGCCGCCGTTGAGGGCGAGCGGCAGGACCGCGCAGCCAGGGCGCCCCAGCGTGGGCGTCAGGGCGGCGCCGGCGCCCGCCGCCAGGGCGGCCTCGTACAGCAGCATCGCCTGGGCGGGCCGGGCCGCCACGATCACGGCGTGGGCCGGGAAGGCGTTCCGATCAGCCGGGGCGTAGGCGACGACGGCGGGCGTGGACCGGAGGGTGGGGATGCCCGGCACCTCGTCCATGCGCAGGTACCCGGACTCCACCATGAACCCGACCGTCTGCTCCAGCTCCGCCGCTCGGGCGACCGGGAGCGGAATTGCGTGCGTGTAGGAACCAACGGCGCAGGGGTAGTGGTCCTCCGGGACGGTATAGAACGCCCGGCCCTCCTGCGCCTCGCGCCAGAAGGCGCACCCGGCGGGGACGGGACCGCCCTGCCGGCGTGGGAGGTCGGGCGGCGGGGCCTCAAAAAATCCCACGGCGATGGGCAGCTTTTCGAGGTCCAGCAGGGTCTGCACGTTCCCTGTTTGCGTCATGGTTGCTCCTTCGGCGGCGGGTCAGGACTTGCCTGCGATGGGGACGGTCCCCAGCTTGCTCATGTCGATCTTCACCGGGACGATGTCTTTGGGGATGAAGCGCTTGTCCATCAGCTCGGACATGGGTATACGCTTCTTGAGTACGCCCAGGCCGATCCCGATATCCTCGATGCGCTGCATCTCGTCGTCGCCCGGCGTCAGCATCCGGTAGGTGACGCGGTCGCGCGGGTGGGTCAGGACGTAGTTGAGCAGCTTGGGGTCCTGACGGAAGTACGGCGCCACGAGCCGGGCGGCGTCCGCACGGTTGCGCTCGGTCCACTCGCCGGAGTCCACGATGCCGCGCACCAGGTCCTGGACCACCTCGGGATTGTCCCGGATCAGGTCCTCGTGAACGGCCAGGGCACACGAGATGTAATGCGGCCAGATGTCCTTGGCGTAGTAGAGGACGCGCCCGCTGCCGTCCAGCTCCGCCTTGGAGCAGAACGGCTCCGCCACGACGAATCCGTCAATCCCCCCGGGCCGCAGCGCCGTCGGCATGTCCGGCGGGGGCATGACCACGATTTTAATGTCGTCGGGCTGAAGCCCTTGCTGCCGCATCAAGGTCCGCAGGAAAAAGTTCTCATTGCTGTAGGGGCCGGGGATGGCGAACGTCCGGCCCTTCATGTCGCGCAGACTGGTCCCCGGCAGGTCCTTGCGGACCATGACCTCGGAGCCGTCCCGATGCCCCAGACAGCAGATCTTGATCGGCACGCCCTTCTCGCGCAGCTTCATGGCGAGCGGCACGGTGAGGAAGGCCGCCTCCAGCTTCTTGGACGTGAGCGCCTCGGCGATGGTCGGGAACTCGGTGAAGCGCAGGGCGTCGAACTCCGTGCCGGTCGTGCTGGTCTTGGAGGCGAAGTCGGTCACGGGGCAGGTCAGGTGGCAGGTGACGGGCACGAAGGCAACGGTCAGCGTCTGCCGGGCCACTCCCTGCGTCGCGCCCCGGTGGAAGGCCTCCTCATCCATGGACCCAGGCTCGTGGCGCAGGTGCAGGATCGCCAGCACGGCCAGCACCAGGACGACCCCGAGGGCGATCTTCACGGACGGCGAGCGGAACATGGCAGTCTCCTCAGCACTGTTGATGTGACGCGCGAACGTTGGCGAACTCAAGCCACGCCATGAATGGCGAGGCTCAATAGGCGCTCCGCGCCGAGCGTCCGGAGGACGCGGGAAGGATCAGGACGGCGCTCCATCTCGTCCTCTGGACGATTGGCCGCAGGCCCGCCGAGCCTCGGCCTTCAGGCCGTGGCTTGTCCGGGTATGGCGTCAGTACGGGCATGGCGCGCCATGCTCCCACAAATGCGCCTACGGCTCCGGGGCCGGGACCGAGAGCGCCTCGGCGGTCTCTTCGCGCAGGCCCAGCGCGTCCAGGATGCGCTCGGACGCCTCCACCACGCGCGGGTGCGTCACCGCGCGCGGGCGGGGCAGCGTGATGCGCAACTCATCTTGGATGCGGGCGGGCCGCTCCGACAGCACCAGCACGCGGTCGGCGAGCTGGGCGGCCTCCTCGATGTCATGCGTGACGAAGACGACGGTGCGCGGGCGGGCGGCCAGCGCATGCACCAACTCCCGCCGCAGCCGCAGGCGCGTCTGGTAGTCCAGCGCCGAGAACGGCTCGTCCATCAGCAGGATGTCGGAATGGCCCGCGAGGGCGCGGGCGAGCTCCACGCGCTGGCGCATCCCCCCCGATAGTTGGTGGGGATAGTGGCCGGCGAAGTCCTCCAGACGGATCAGCGCCAGCAGCTCCGCCTGCTGCCGCTCGCGCTCATGGACATCGGTGACGCCCCGCAGGCCCAGGGCGATGTTCTCCCCCACCGTCAGCCAGGGGAACAGGCCGTCCTGCTGGTAGACCGTGCGGCGCGCCCCGCGTGCCTCCACCGTCCCCGCCGTAGGGGCGAGGCTGCCTGCCAGGACGTTCAGCAGCGTGGTCTTGCCGCAGCCGGAGGGGCCGACCAGCACCACGAATTCCCCCGCCGCCACGTCAAACGTCACCCCGTCGAGGACGGCCAGACTGCCGAAGGCGCACGAGATGCGGGCAAGGCTCAGGGCGGGGCTATCGGTCATAGCCCCACCTGACGTTCGGGAGCCGGGTGAGCTGCGCCAGCAGGCGGTCAATGCCGACGCCCAGCAGGCCGATGACCAGCATGTAGGCGGCCACGATGTCCAGGCGCTGGCCGTTGCGCGCGTCGTAGATGCCGTACCCCAGCCCGTCCTGGCAGCCGACCATCTCGGCGGCGACCACCACCACCCAGGCGATGCCCGCCGTCACGCGCAGGGCGGTGATGACCTGCGGCAGCACGGCGGGGAAGACCACGCGCGTCAGCAGCTCCGGCCCGTGGAAGCCGTAGTCGCGGGCGACCCGGTAGTAGACCGCCGGGACATTGGCGACGGCGGCCATCGTCGCCAGGGTCAGCGGGAAGAACGAGGCCATGAAGATCAGGAAGATGGCGGGCTTGTCGCCGATGCCGAACCAGAGGATGGCGAACGGGATCCAGGCCAGCGGCGACAGGCAGCGGAAGAAATTAACCAGGGGCTGCAAGGACAGGCGCGGCGTCAGGCGCTGCCCCAGCCACAGCCCCAGCGGCACCCCCAAGATGGCAGCCAGCACGAAGCCGACGGCGACGCGGAACAGCGACGCCGTGATGTCGCTGGTAAGCCGCCCCGCCCGGAACTCCTCCCCCAGCGCCTGAATGGTCGCCGACAGCGACGGGAAGGCGTATTCCGGGAAGACGTGCAGGCGGGTCAAGAGCACCCAGAGCGCCAGCGCGCCCGCAATCGTCGTGCCGGGCAGGGCCGCGCCCGCCGCGGCCCGACGCCCGCCCCGCGCGGCGGGAACCATTCCCGCCGCCCCCTTGTCCGGTATCACCTGGCCCTGCATCTTATTTCAGTCGCGCGAGGATCTTCTCCTGGTTGGCCAGGATGGCCTCCTGGTTCTTGATGACCGCATCCA
>JAFAZD010000351.1 GCA_019239955.1 Armatimonadota bacterium
GTCCAGCAGGCGGGCCGCGGCGCGGGCGACGGCCTCCTTCTCGTAGGGGATTTCCCGAACGGGGCGCACGGTCAGCGCGTCCTGCTTACCGGACGAGCGCTGGGTATCGGGATCGAACGGACGGACGGCTTCGATGTCGTCGCCGAAGAAGTCCACGCGGAAGGGCCGGGCGGCGTCGCCGGGAAACACGTCCAGGATGTCGCCTCGCCGGGTCCACTGGCCGGGCAGTTCGACGGCCTCGACGCGCTCGTAGCCGAACTCCACCAGCGCCTTTTCGAGAGCGCCCAGGTCCACCGTCTCGCCGGCCTTCAACTCCACGAGGCGGTCCTTGAGGAGTTCGGGGCGGACGGTGCGCTGGAGCCACGCGCCAATGGGGCCGACGACCATCTGCGCCTCGCCGCGTGCCAGGCGCTGCAAGGCGGCGGTGCGGCGGCCCAGAATGCCGAGGTCGGGCGCGCCTTCGGTGAAGATCAGCGTGCCGGTGGAGGACGTCAGTTGGGCCAGGCTGCTGTCCGAGACGCCGTAGGCGCGCAGGTCGTCGGCCAGCCGCTGCGCCTGGTCGTCATTATAAGAGATGATCACGAGGGGGCGTCCCGTCTCGCGGGCGAGCTGCGCCAGAAGCCAGCCTTTGGCCGGGACGGGCACACCCTCCATCTGCACGACGCCGCCCTGCGCCAGCTGCGCCTTGAGTTCCTGATAGGCCGGGTAGTCCTCGGCCAGCGACGGCAGTGATTGTAAGTTCATGTGTTATTCTCTGCGTGATACCCGGCACTGAAGTGCCGGGCTATTCTCCAGGGAAGGAAAGCCCTCCGGGACTGAGGACGGGCCGGACACGCGAAAGGGCCTGGGCGGTGAAGAATCCGCCCAAGCCTGCTCATTGTCGGTTGTGAAATTGCCGATTGATTATACCCGAAAGTCCCTCATTAACCCTCCGTGGGGCCGTAGTAGAGGCCGCGCGATTGGGCGAGCCGCTTGCCCTCGGCCAGCAGTTCGGCGCGCTCCGCCGCTGACAGGGGATGATAGGCGCGGGCGACGGCGACGGCCTGCCGCACCTCGTCCACGGTGCCGAAGCCAATGACGGCGACACAGACGCCGGGCAGACCCAGCGAGTAGCGGATGGCGCGGGCGTGGTAGTCGGCGAGCGTCCCCGGCGTGTGGCCGTCGTAGCGCCAGTCCCGCGCGCCGCCGAGCACCTTCATGGCGACGACGGCCGTGCCATGTTTCTTTGCCACGGGCAAGACCAAGCCCTCGAAGTCGTAGGTGTGCCGGTCGGCGAAGTTGAGGGCGTTCATGGTCAGGTCAATGTCGCCGGTCTCCAGGGCCTGTGCAAATCGCGGCGGGCGCATGTGACCGCTCGTGCCGAGGTACTTGATCAGCCCCCGGCGGCGGGCCTCCTTCAGCCCGGCCAGTGTTCCCCCCGGCCCCAGCACGGTCGCCATGTCGAAGTCGCCCAGGTTGTGGACGTGGACCGCGTCTATGTGATCCACGCCCATGCGGGTCAGGCTGTTTTCGATCTGCCGCTGCACGCCCGTCGCGTCCGGCGCGGACGGGTTGACTTTGGTGACCAGGAAAACCCGGTCGCGCAGGGCCTTGTCACGAAAGACGGGCTTGAGTTTGTCCTCGGCGTCGCCGTAGTCGGGCGACACGTCCACGTAGGTGACGCCCATGTCCAGGGCGGCGCGGACAAGAGTTTCGGCCTCCGCATAAGACGTGTGCCCGCTGCCGAGCGGGGCCATGCCGACGCCAAGGATGGACACAGGCACCTTCGTCCGCCCCAGCGTCCGTTTCGGCAGCTCGCCCGTGCGGGTGTCGGCGGTGTGCCCCGCCGACGCCAGCAGCCCGGCGGCTCCCACCAAGAATTCGCGTCGTCCCAGTTTCATGGCACTTCCTCCTCGCTGTTCTTCCCGCTTTTGTCAGGTGGTATGCCGGGCAGTCAAGCGGCAATGATCAAAAGGCGAATAAAGAGCCAGCGAATCAATTCGCCGCTCAGGGCGAAGACGCCGAGTGTCCGAGGGTAAGGACAGAAGAGGGGCCTACCCTGTCTCCGCGAAGGCGGAGACTCGGCCGCAGGCCACCAGCGGCGATTTCAATCGCTGACCCACTTCTTCCAGGGCAATTTCCCCCACCGCAGTACTTACTTCGTTAGCCTTGATTAGCAGACAGTGCAACAAGGCGTTGGAATGCCGACTGTGCTGGGTGATTTACGAAAGCCTTTCGTATTACCTCGGCACACTCACCCGGACTCAGCACAGAAGTGTCAATTTCAAGGTCATAGATGCCGGGGGTGTGTACTTCACGTTGCCACAAGCGCACCGGGGCTGGCACAGCCGAGTCAGTTGAAGTGTCCGCGCTCCACCCTGTATCTCGTCGTCGCTGCATGATAACCTCGATGGGGCAACGGACGCCCACGAACAGGACCGGCAATCCGTTCAATCGTCGGGCACTGTCGTAGAGGATTCCACGGGGGATTGCGTAGGCATCATGGTGTCCCACGTCGGCCACGACGTTCAGACCCAATCGGCTGTGGGCGGCAATGGACTCATACATGGCACCATACAGGATGGGAACGAGAGGCTCAATGTCCTGACGCTCCCCGCCTGGCCGTAAGCCGATGCCGGGCCGATACCGTGCTGGGGTCGCTTGCATAAATATATCGACACCCAGGTTCATCCAGACGCCTTCAAACGTTGCCTGGATCGCGGTGGCAATGCTCGACTTGCCTGAACGCGGCACGCCGTTTAGGATGATAATCTGTCCCGGTGCATGCTCCGCTCGCAATTCAGCGGCCCCGCTTCGTGTTGGGTTGATCCAGGAACAGGTATCTCCCCCGGTTCCGTTCCGGTTCCACGCGGGGAGTGACATCCAGGTGCATGACTGGAACCGAGTCGTCGTGGTTGGCGGCCGGCCAGGCGGGCAGGCCGGGGCCATTGGGGTCTCCGGTTTTCACGAAGTTGGCAAAGTACGCCTGCACGGTCTCCGAGACTTTGTAATCGTCGGGCGTCCAGGCGTAGACCTTGTTGGAAGCCAGATTGCCCAGGGCATACTCGATCTCGGCGGAATGCACCGCGCCGCTGGCGGGCGGCGGTTGGTGGGCCGCCGCCTCAGGCCCCCTGATCACGCCGCCGGCCAGGCCGGGTACGGCGTTGCCCATCTCCGGGGTCATCGGCGGGCGGGCGCGGGAGTAGAAGTACCGGTAAACCGGCTTCCCGCCGGTCTTGCCCTGCAAGTCGGCCCACTTCCAGGTGCTGTAGCCGATAAACAGGTCGCTCGCCAGGTCCGTGGCGCTTTGCAGGGCCTCCGCGTCCGTGGAAGCCGAGTACTGCCGCAGGGCCTCGTCCGCGCGGTCGCCGTAGCGGGCGCGCAACGCCTTCTCGAGATTCTCGCTCGTCGGCGGGTTCGGTCCCAGAATCATCTGGGGCGCCATCTCCTGCGAGTTCCAGCCGACCAGGAGGGGCACATGGGCCTGCTGTCCGGCGGCGAAAATCTCCTGGACGGGCTTGGGCAGGAAGTAGCCGTCAATGACCAGGCTGACGCCCGGCGCCCCGGGCTTGGCGGTGGCTTCCAGCAGTTGCTCCGCCGGCATGGCCCGCAGCGCCGCCAATGAGGTCGCGCCGACACTCTGGGCGAACTTGACGCCGTTCTGCTCGGCCTCGGCGAGCGGCACGGGCGTCAGCGTGCCCATCGGGGAACCGCTTTCCCCGATGGCGCCCGCGATCAGGTTCCGGGAGAGCGGGGAGGCCATCTGCGCGCAGACTGAGATGGACCCAGCCGACTCACCACCGATGGTGATTTTCTTGGGGTCGCCGCCGAACGCCGCGATGTTGCGCTGCACCCAATGGATGGCGGCGCTCTGATCCAGCAGGCCATAGTTGCCGGAGGCGTGATGCGGGGACTCCCTCGTCAACTCGGGGTGGGCGAAGAAGCCGAACACGTTCAGGCGGTAATTCACGGTAACGGCGACGATGCCCTTGCGGGCCATGCTCTCGCCGTCGTAGCGCGGCTCCGAGCCGTCGCCAGCCGCGAAGCCGCCGCCGAAGAAGTAGACCAGCACCGGCAGCCGCTCTTTGTCCGACTTGGCGGGGGTCCAGACGTTCAGGTACAGGCAGTCCTCGCTCATGCCCCGCGAGCGGAAATTCATGTCGCCGAACAGGGGCCGCTGCATGGCGCGCGGGCCGAACGCATCCGCCCGGAGCACCCCCTTCCAGTTCTTCACCGGCTGTGGCTCCCGCCACCGCAGGTCGCCAACGGGCGGTTGGGCATACGGGATGCCCTTGAACATGCGGACGCCCGACTCGGGGTTCACAGTCCCCTCCACAATGCCGTTCGCCGTCTTGACCTGGTTGGCGTCCAATGCGCCCGCCGGAACGGTGGTCTGCAAGATCGCAGCGGCCAACAGAAGGCCGCAAACCCATGGATTCATCGTGATCGCTCCTTTACCGAAATGCGGCTGCATCCGGCCCCATCAGCGGAGACCGTTGCAGCAACTTCTTGATCGTCCAGCCGTCGTCCATTACTCCATTGCGTATGTCCCGGCAGGTGCCATCAATGAGACTGGCCCACCAAGCCGGTGTCAGCAGCGCCCACTCCTCCGGCTCCAAGGGCGAAACCTCGTCATAGCCATGGATCACTTCATCATACTTGCCGCGCCAGGACAGCGCGAAGTCGGCGATCCGGTGGTCCCAGTGGGCGAGTTCGAAGTCCAGAATGCCGGACAGACGACCATCCAGGAAACGGAGGTTCCAGGGCGTGAAGTCGCCGTGGACGATCTGGCCGGGCCGTCTCGTGAGTTGCAGCCCTGCGACTCGCTCGCGGGCGCGCTCCAGGTGCCATCGAAGGATACGCGCCTCCTCCGGGTGCGCCGCCTCGTGCCGCGCCAAGAACTCATCGAGCGTCGTGTCCGCCAGTATCCCTTCGCACCGCCGCCACCCTACCCGCTGCCCCAGGCCCGAAATCTGTGCCAGGCCGGCGTGGAACTCGGCCAAAAGGCGTCCGCGGGTGCGTTGCTCCTCTGCGGAGCCGGGATTGGCGGGCGCGTCGCCCGGCAGGAACGGGGCCAGACTCCAGACACCTCCCGCCAACTCGACAGGTCCTTCAACGATGGCGGCGACCGGCCAGCCTAACCCCGCGAGATGCGCGATCAAACGCACCTCATACGTGGCAGATTCAGCCGACTCGGCCCAGCGGCGCAGGACCAACGGTTCATGTCCCGCCTCAACGAGCCAATGCTGGTTGAGCCGGCCGCCGAGGAACGCAACCACTCGGACACCGAACCGTGCGAGGACTTCGTGGCTCGGTTCGATGGACATGTCTGCCGCCTCCCCCATCACGCAAGGCGCAGCAGCAACAGCGCGAACAGCACCGTCACGAGCGTCAGGTTATAGGTGGTGTGGTGCAGCGTTCTGCGCTCCACGCCGCCCCGGAAATACTGCCATGTGAACCAGAGGCCGCCGACGGTCAGCGCCAGCCCGGCATAGATAGGAATGCCGATCCAGCAGTGGGCCAGCCCGAAACGCACGCTCCGGCCCAGCGCGTCGCGCCAGTCGCGCGTGCCCTTGCGGTATTTCAGTTCCTCGGCGCGGGCCAGGGCCGGCAGGTTCAGCGCCAGCAGGATGAGAAAGAACAGGCCGAAGTATTTGATGGTGGCCGGCAGCAGGTTCAGATTCGTGGCGTGTCCCCCATTGAGGGGAAACAGGTACAGCCAGGAGCGGTCCAGCCAGGGGCACAGCCAATCCAATAGGAAGGCGCAGCCAATCGTGACCAGCACCACCAGCAGGTTCTGCGCCACCAGGCCGGGCCGAAGCTGCCGCAGCACGGTGAGCGAGCGGCGCAGGCCGTCCCCGCGCAGGTCGCGCACCAGAAAAAACGTCAGCAGCGCGGCCCAGCCGTATTTCACCGCCCCCATCCAGGCCGGAGCCGCAGTCGGCGTGCCATGATGCGGGACGCCGGCAACGATGCCGTAGATGAAGCCCGCCAGCAGGATCGGCAGGAGCAGGAGGAATGTGCATCCGAGCGCCATCTGCCACGGCTTGGCGGGCGGGTCTGCGACGACCACGCCATGCCGAGCGCAGTAATCCTTGACGACCTCATGGGCCTCCGAAGTCCGGCATCCCTGCGCCTCCTTGACGAGTCGCGTCAGCCGAAGCCTCGAGACGGGTTCGCCCGCCTCCGTCGCCGCGCGGACGGCGGAGGCGATCAACTCGTCACAGGCAAGAGGCGGGATTGGTGAGTCAGCGTACAAGTTGGAAGCCATCACTGCCTACGATCGCGGACCACCGGCGGGCTGCCCTGCCCCTTTCCCTTCGGACTGGAACAGGCGTCGTGGTAGATCGAATGCGTTGGCAATGCACAGAACGTAAACGGTTGTTATCAGCCATCGCACCAAGAGGCCACGATGGTGAACTGCTCCCGGCCAGAGTGCATCCGACCCTATGACCGCCATCATTGCCGATGACACCAGGATGCCGTAGACGCGCCACCCGTCCCGGCGGCGGATAACTCGGTACAGAAGCACCGGGAAAGCCACCGCCGCGAACACGCAAAAGCCGAGTATCACCGTCCGGGACCAGTCCATCTCTGGCTATGGATTTAGTCGCGTTGTTCCGAAGATGGGAGCATGATAGCCCTTTCCTGCCCCCACTGCGGCGATACCGACGTCATCAAGTTCGGCACCAACCGCTCCGGTACGCCCCGCTGCCGCTGCAAGGCCTGCGC
>JAFAZD010000104.1 GCA_019239955.1 Armatimonadota bacterium
ATGACCCGACAAACGTCGTCCCGGAGGCGCAGCTTGAGGAAGTGTGTCGGCGAAAGCCCCGGAGGGTAGTGCAGCGTGAAGCAGTCCGTGACGGCGCCGGGCCGCGAGGAGACCCGCCCGGCGGCGTGAGACCGCCGCGAGCCGTCCAGATTATAGATCCATGCCTCTGCGGTCAGCCCGCGATAGCTCGTGCGGCTGCTGTTGACGACCCGGATGTGATCGTCGTCCGCGTTCCAGTAGATGTGGACCGGCTCGCAGGCCGCCCGCGCGCCCCAGTAGGCGCCGGTGAGGTCATAGTAATAGTCGTAGGTCTGCCAGACGAACGACGGGTAGGCCGACTGGCTCATCCAGATCAGGACGCCGGAGGCGTCACGGTCGCTGTGGTCCAGCCAGCCCTCAAAGATGGCCTTCATGGTTTCCAGATTCAGCAGTTGGGCCTTGCGACAGTAATCTTCAATCCCCCCGGCCTCGCCGTAGCGGCCGTCAATGTCGGCGTTGTAGCCGTCCGGCCCGGCATTGCCGGCGGACGGGCCGAGGAAGTGGAGGTTCCACATCGCGTCACGCGGCCACCAGTCCGCGCGGGGCATGAACCGCCGGAGGCTCTCGAAGGACGTGACCGTGGCCGTGCCGACCTCGCTGCGCATCCCGTAGTCGCCGAGGTTCCCCCAGGTGGGAACGCCCCGGAAGTAGTGCCGGATGGGAAGGTCGTTCCACGGGCCGCTGCCGCTGAGGTCGCCCGCATGGGAGTTGGGCTGGTAGCGCCGGTCGCCGCCGTCGTAGGTGCGGACGTCCGCCCGCAGCCAGTCGTTGAGCGGCGGGGCCGGGTCGCCCTCATTCTCCCCGCACCAGAGGGCGACGCACGGGTGGTTGCGGACCTGCTTGATCTTCTCGATGACGTTGGCTCGGTAGACGTTGACGTCCGCCGGCAGGCTCCCGCCGGAGTTGAGCCAGAACTCGTCCCAGACCATCATGCCGTACCGGTCGCAGGCGTCGTAGAAGGCCTCGTCGGCGGTCATGCCCATCCAGTTGCGGATCATGTTGAAATGCATCTCGCGGTGGAACCGGAGGCGCGTGTCGTAGTCCTTGCCGTGGCAGCGGAGCATGAACTCGGCCATGCCCCAGTTGCCGCCTTTGGGGAAGACGCGGACGCCGTTGACATGGAAGTGGAGGATGCCGCCGTCCGTGTCGTAGGTGTATTGCCGGACGCCGAAGCGGACGGTCTGGGCGTCGGAGATGGCGAGACCGGCACGGAAGGCAAGGCGGCAGGAGTAGAGATTGGGGGCGCCGTAGCCGTTGGGCCACCAGAGGCGCGGATTCTTCAGCCGAAGGGCGGGGACGGAATGGGCGTCCAGCGTCACAACCCGCGTTTCGCCGGGGCCGAGGGTCACGGGCCGCGAGAACGTGACCGCGCCGGGACAGATCACCCCTGCCAGTACGCCGGAGGCGGGCGCGGCGGCATCATTCTCCAGCGTGACCTGCACCGACAGATCGGCCTCGGCGCGGGAGGGCAGCGCCGTCCGCACCCACGGGTCCCGCAGCGAGACCGGCCCCGTGCGGGTCAGATAAACATCCTTGTAGATGCCCATGTTCCGTCCGGGGACGTAGGGCATCCAGTCCCAGCCCTCGCTGCAGATGAACGACGGGCTGGAGCCGTTCGCGCCGCCCACCGGCAGGTGGTCCCGCACCGCCAGGGCGTTCCGTCCCTCGGCGTGGACCAGACCCGTGATGTCGAACCGGCCCCGCTGCATGAACCCCCGCATGCCGCCAAGTTGTGTGCCGTTCACGTACACGTCGGCGTCCCGGTTGACGCCGTCGAAGTTCAGCCACAGGTGTTCCCGCGGGGCCACCGCGGGCGCGGTGAACTCGGTCCGATACCAGAAGTCGCGGTCGTACTTGGCCCGGTCCACCCGATAAATGTTGTCGCCGTAGGTCGGCTCCTTCTCCAGCCCGTCGTTGACGTAGGAGCCAAAGACCGTGCCGGGCACCTGAGCAGGCACCCAGGCACGCGCAGGATATCCGGGAAGGGAAATCTGCCCGCCCGACGCCGCGACCTCCGCCACGGGGGCGATCCTCCAGGCGGCGCCGCTGAGGGACTGAGCGGCCCCCGCCTCCGACCGCGCCGGGACGGGGTGGGTGAGAAAAAGAAACATGACCGCCAGCATGGCGCGTGTCTTCTTATCTGTAGGGAGCATCATAGGCCCTCATAATAGCATGATCGGTCCCCGGCGTCAACACGTTCTTGCGCGCATCCGGCGGACGTGCTACAATTGGCTAACGAGGAGGGCGCGATGCAGATTGCCGACCTGAGCGACATTGAGGGCCGACGGTATCCGGCCCGGCGGCGGACGCAGAACCTGGTGGGGGGCGCGTCACCCATCCAGGCCCACAGCTTCAGCCTGGGCTTTGTGACGCTGGACCCGGACGGCGGGCAGGTGCCCTGGCACAACCAGGAGCAGGAGGAGGTCTACTTCGTGCTGGAAGGGACCGGCGAGATGTGCCTGGGCGACGAGCGGCAGATCGTCACGGCGGGCCAGGCCGTCTACATCCCGCCCGGCGTCTTCCACCAGATGACCAACCTCGGCCAGACGCCCCTGCGGATGCTCTACTGCTACGGCCCGGCCGGGGATGTCGCCCACTGGCGGCAGGAGCTGGCCGGCACCCTGCCCCGCGCCGGGGTGGAAGCGCCCCCATTGCCTGATAGGGCGCGCCCCCAGCACACGCAGCCATTCCCGCGAACGGAGGCAACCGAGTAAATCATGGCAACGCACACCCTGGGCATCATCATGAACGGCGTCACGGGGCGCATGGGCACGAACCAGCACCTGATGCGCTCCCTCTATGCCATCCAGCAGCAGGGCGGCGTCCGGCTGGACGACGGCAACGCCATCCTGCCGGACCCGGTTCTGGTCGGGCGCAACGCGGCCAAGCTGGAGGCGCTGGCGGCCCAGGCTGGCGGCGCGCGCTGGACCACCGATTTGGACAGCGCGCTTGCCGACTCGCACAACACGATCTACTTTGACGCGCAACTGACCCGCCTGCGCGCCCCCGCCGTGGCGAAGGCCATTGAGGCCGGCAAGGACATCTACTGCGAGAAGCCCAGCGGGGCCAGCACCGAGGAGGCTTGCGCTTTGTACCGGTGGGCCAAAGCGAAGGGCGTCCGGCACGGGGTCGTGCAGGACAAACTATTTCTGCCGGGGCTGATCAAGCTGAAGCTGCTGATTGACAGCGGCTTCTTCGGCCAAATCCTTTCGGTGCGGGGCGAGTTCGGCTACTGGGTCTTCACCGGCGGCGACGCCATCCCGCCCCAGCGCCCCTCGTGGAACTACAAACAGGAGGAAGGCGGAGGCATCATCATGGATATGCTCTGCCACTGGCGCTACGTGCTGGATAATCTGTTCGGCCTGGTGCGGAGCGTCTCGTGCCTGGGGGCGACCCACGTGCCGCAGCGCTGGGACGAGCAGGGCCGCGCCTACGCCTGCACCGCCGACGATGCGGCCTACGCGACCTTCCTGCTGGAAGGCGGCATCGTGGCGCAGTTCAACTCGTCCTGGTGCGTCCGGGTACGGCGGGACGACCTGCTGACCTTGCAGGTGGACGGCACGCACGGCTCCGCCGTGGCGGGCCTGCGCGGCTGCGTGCTACAGCCCTACGCGGCGACCCCGCGCCCGGTCTGGAACCCGGACCTGGACAGCCCGATTGACTTCCGCGCCGACTGGATGGCCGTCCCCACCAATCAAGTCATTGATAACGGGTTCAAGGCCCAGTGGGAGCTATTTTTGAAGCATGTCGTGACCGGCGCACCGTTCCCCTACGACCTGCGCGAAGGCGCGAAGGGCGTCCAACTGGCCGAGCTGGGCCTGCGCTCCTGGCGGGAGCGCGCCTGGATGGATGTGCCCGATCTGCAGGTTTAAGGGGCATAAGTCACGGGGCTGAAGCCCCGTGCTGCCCAGAGCAAATGCCCGCCTTCGCGGGCAGAAGAGGGGATACATCCTTGCCCGCGAAGGCGGGCATTTGAACTATGAAGCCCGGCGTTTCAACGCCGGGGGCGAATTCCGCAACAATGCGGAGGCTGTCTCAATGAATCTCGCCGACATCCACGCCCGCCGCCGGCCGGGCCGCCGCGTCGCCGGCATGGCCGCCCTGCTGCTGCCGTTCACCGAGCGCGGCGACATCGCCGAGGACGCCTACGCCCAGTGTCTTCAGGAGGCGTGGGACGCGGGCCTGACGCCCGCCGTCAACATGGACACGGGCTATGTGAACCTGCTCACCGACGCCGAGCAGGAGCGCGTCCTCAATCTCGCCCGGCAGGCCGCCGCCGGCAGGCCGTTCGTCGCCGGGGCCTACATCGAGGGCCGGGAGGGCGACATGGCCGACCTGTACCGGCGGGAGATCGCCCGCATCGCCGAGCACGGCGGCACGCCGATCTTCTTCCAGACGGCGCGCCTGCACGGGGCCTCTCCGGGGCAGGTCGCCGGTGTTTACGCGCGGGCCTCCGCCGAGGTGGAGACCGCCTACGCCTTTGAGCTGGGCCGGATGTTCGCCCCGAACGGCGAGATCTGGGCGGACGAGGTCTTTGAGAGAATTTTGGAGATTCCGCAGATCAAGGGCATGAAGCACTCCAGCCTGGACCGCGTGCGTGAGCTGGAGCGGCTGGCGACGC
>JAFAZD010000050.1 GCA_019239955.1 Armatimonadota bacterium
GCGGGCCGGCCGCGTACATCACCAGAGCCGTGCCCACGACGATCAAACCGGTCACACGGAAGCTGCGTCCGATGGCGCGCGCCAACTCCGCTCCCTGAAGGTTGGCCGCAGTCGGCCCGATGATGAAGCCGGCGGCTCCGGCGAAGAACCCCGCCAACTCAGCGACGGTGACGGACACCGCGTATAGTCCCAAAACGGCGCGCGGCAGGAGGGCCGCCATGATGACCTGATCGGCGCGCATGGTCACGGCCTGCGCCAGCAGGCCGAGCCATACCTTGATGCCGTAGCGGAGCATCCGCCCCAGCGCCACCGGCCAGAGCGAGGATCGCTCGGAGAAGGCGTCCCGGAACCAAAACAGCAGCCATCCCAGCAGCAGGCCGGAGGCGCCGATATTCACCAGCACCACGTCCAGGACGGTGAACCGGCGGAAGAGCAGCAGGCCGCCGTAGCCGATCAAGACAAGCAGGCGCGGCAGGAGGCCGGCCAGATTCGCCCGGCCGAACTGGCGGTCGGCGAGAAAGATCATGCTGACGAACGTTCCGGCGTTTGCGAACAGCTGTCCGGCGCCGTACAGCAGCAGGCAATGGGTGAAGGCGGCGCGAGACCCCTGCGACAGCCACGCCGAGCCAATCAGCGCCGCCGTCAGACAGATCAGCGTCCCGACGAGGCTGATCACAATCGCCGCCCGGAACAACTCATGGCGCGTCAGATCGGTCGAGGAACGCAGGTAGACGATCGCATAGCCGGCGGCGAAGTAGCTGAACGTCGCAATGATGCTGATCACGGACGTGATGGCGGCCCAGTCGCCACGCCCGGTCGGCCCCAGATGCCGCGCAATCAGGATGCCGCAGGCCAGGTTGACCGCAAAGCCGAGCGCCTGCACACAGAATGTTCGGAGGATGTTCTTCAGCAGTCCCTCAGCCATTATGCCGCCCCCTCCCACCGAGTCGAGGAACGCGCCGCCAGGTGGAAGCACCTCAGCAGGAAGCGCAGCAGAGAGATCGCGCGCTCGCCCCTGCCGTACAGCGGCCATCGCAGGATCAGCCGGGCGATGGCATGAGCCTCGGCTGAATCCCAGTTACCCCGTGCGTAAAACCGATCACGCCGGTATTGCAGGTTGTCGGACAAGGAGACCCGGTAGGGCGAGCCGATTCGCGCCAGGAAATCATTCAGATATCGGTTCGTCATTTCCACTCCGGCGTGCGCCTTCGCGCGCTTTTCCTGCGAGCGGCCCGGGTGCGAGTGGTTGTTGGCGCCATGCACCCGGTAGCCGGACAGAATCTCATAACGGGTCTTGACCGGGCCGAGGAAGGCGGTACAGTAAGCCAGCACGCCGTCCGCGCACAGAGTCCAGTCGTCCGCCGCGACGGGGAAGACACTGTCCAGGACGGAGCGCCGGTAACTCAGCCCCGAGGTCGCCACGAAACACCAGGCGCCGCCGCTCGCCGCCACCAGAGGGGCCAGATCCCCGGTGGGCATCCGGGCCGGCGTCGGTCCAGGGTCGGTCACTTTCCCGTCCCTGTCAATGATGTCGGACTGGTGCATGACTCCGATGATGTCGGGGTCCCGCAGGGCCTCCGCGACGCGCTGGAGCTTGGGGGGGTACCAGACATCATCGGCGTCCAGGAAGGCGATGACATCGCCTGTCGCTATGGCAAAGCCGGCATTAAACGCGGCGCCTTGCCCCTGATTCGGCTGAAAAAGAACGCGCATCCTGTCCGGGTGCTGTGACTGGTAGCGCGTCAACACGGCGCGGCTGTCGTCGGTCGAGCCATCGTCCACGACGATGATCTCAAAATCCCGATAGGTCTGCGCCAGCACGGAGTCTAGGGCGGCAGGCAGGTAGCGGGCATAGTTGTAATTGGAGATCAGGATGGAAACTTTCATGCCCGCAGCCTCGCCGCCCGCCGTGATCCCAATCTTCGGACCAGGCCGCGCCCTTTCACCCCCAGGACCGCCGGAATCGCCGGCAGGGCGGTCCGCAAGAACGGGGCGCGCGTCATCTCCCGGAAGTGGCGCGTGTGCCAATGATGGCGGAACAGCGCGTCGGCGTAGCGCCCCTGGTAGTACCGACTCAAGCGCCGGCACTCGCGCCTCGTTTTTTCGGGCAGCGGGAGCGTGCGGGGCATCTCCTCAAACATCCGCCGCCAGGCGGCGAGCGCCTCCAGCTGGCGCTGCGCGCTCCGCTCAATGGAGCGCAGGAGAGACGTGGACCGTACCAGATAGAAGCCCCTGTGCTCCAGGTCAATGGTCAAGCCGATGTCATGGGCCAGGAGTTTCATGCAGAAGTGGAAATCCTCCGCGTCCCGAAGGCCCTCATGGTAGCCGCTCGCCAGCGCGAAGTCGCCCCGGTGAACGAGTATCTTGAAGAGGCTGGGGATGGAGATGATCAGGTCCATGTTCTCGCGGCAAAGCCGCCGCGGGCCTGTGCTCCGCCAGGTTGCCAGCAGAGTCTGCCGGCCTTCCGTCCCAATCTCGGCCCGCCCCAGCTCTGACTCGGCGACGATGTAGTTGTCATAACAGACGGCGCTCCCCCGCGCAACCTGCGGGACGACGTCTTGCAGAAAACCCTCTGGCCACCAGTCGTCGGCGTCCAGGAAGGCCAGTATCTCCCCGGTCGCGTGCCGGACGCCGGTGTTGCGGGTCGCGGAGAGGCCCATGTTGCGCTCATGCCGGAAGAAGGCGATTCGGCCGCGGAAGGGCGCGAGGGCGGCGGCCAGATCGTCCGCGGAGGCGTCGTCAACGAC
>JAFAZD010000235.1 GCA_019239955.1 Armatimonadota bacterium
GTTCGTGTGGGGCGGCAAGCGCCAGGCCCGGCGAGAGCGGGCGCGGCAGCGGCGGCACGCGCTGGGCGGCTCCGGCGCCTGCACGCTCCGGCCCGTGCGGCGGTCCAGGCCGAAAGGCTACGCCCATGACAAGTGACCCACTAGTGATTACCGGGAACACGGACCCGTTCATCGGGCGACCCTGGACAGACGCCGACATGATCACCGTGGACGTGTTCCATGAGGCGGAGATGGCGCTGCCGGTGCGCCTGCGGTTTGGGGTGGGGGAGTATTCCGGCAATGAGCAGGTGATGACGGCGGCCTACGGTGTCCTGCCTGGCGTCCGTACCCGGCTGACGTTTCCCCTGTCGGCCCTCGATGCCGAGACCGTGTTCCTGCCGCGCACGCCGGGACGCCTCAAGGCGACGCTGCAAGGCCGTCCATCACGGCCTGAAGACATTCGGTGGCTTGCCATCGGCGCGGGCAACGTCGGCACGCCCCTCATGGTGGAATTGTCCAACATCACGCTGACGGACTCGCCGCAGCCGCTCGTGCCCGACGGCCCCGTGCTGGTGGACGAACTCGGCCAGTGGACGGGCCGCGATTGGCCGGGCAAGACGCCCGATGCCGCCGCGCTGGTGACTTATCTGCGCGCCGCCGCGTCCGCGCCCCCGCCGGACGCATTGCCGGGCCGAAACAAATACGGCGGCTCAACCGAGATCACCTTTGACGCCACCGGCTTCTTTCGGACCCACCACGATGGCCGGCGCTGGTGGCTGGTGGACCCGGACGGCGGCGCGTTCTGGAGCGCAGGGGCGGACTGCGTCGGGATGGACGGCTGGTGCCCCATCGCCGGCAACGAGGCGCTCTGCCGCCCGTTGCCGCCCCGCGACGGCGAGTTCGCCGACGCCTGGCGCGGCGGCAGCTTCGCCTGGCCCGTCGCCAACCTGATCCGTGCCTTCGGCCCCGACTACCACCCTTCCTGGGGGACGCTGACGCGCCGGACCTTCGCCCAGTTCGGCTTCAACACCATCGGCAACTGGTCCGACACGGCCTTTACCCGCGCGTCGCAAATTCCCTACGTGTTGCCGCTGGCAAACTTCCCGACGACGGCGCAGACCGTCTTTCGGGACTTCCCGGATGTGTTTGCGCCGGAGTACGCCGAAAACGCCCTGAAATTCGCCCAGCAGTTAGAAGAGTTCCGGGGAGACCCGTACCTGATCGGCTACTTCCTCCGCAACGAGCCGCTGTGGGCCTTCGGCGCGTTCCGTCTGGCCGAGGAGCTGCTGGCCCACGACCCGGCCCGCGCGCCGCACTCGCGCCGCGAACTCATCGCGCACCTGCGCGCCCGCTACACAGACGATGCCGCCTTCGCTGCCGGCTGGGGCGATCTTGTCCCTGGCCCGGACGCCCTGGCCGCCTATCAACTGGACGACCGGGCCAGCCTGACCGAACGGGCCGCCGCCGACCTGGCCGAGTTCTCGCGCCGCATGGTGGAGGCGTACGTCCGCATCCCCAGCGCGGCCTGCCGCGCGGTGGACCCGCACCACCTCAATCTGGGGATGCGCTGGGCCTGGATCGCGTCGGACGACCTGCTGGCCGGGGCCGACGCCTGCGACGTCTTTTCCCTGAACTGCTACGATTTCCGGGTCAGCCCGGAGACAGTGCAGAGGGCCGTGCGGGCGTCGGGCCGCCCCGTGCTCATCGGCGAGTTCCATTTCGGCGCAATGGATCGGGGCCTGCTCGGCAACGGCCTGCGCGGCGTCCCCACTCAAACGGACCGGGGCCGCGCCTACCGCTACTATGTGGAGCAGGCCGCCGCTCTGCCGGATGTCATCGGCGCGCATTACTTTCAGTGGAACGACCAGCCGTTCCTGGGCCGCTTCGACGGCGAGAACTGGCAGATCGGCCTCGTAGACGTCTGCCACGCCCCGTACCTGGAGTTCGTCGAAGCCGCGCGACAGACCCATCAGGACCTCTACGCTATCGCCGCCGGGACACAGCCGCCGTTGCCTACCCCGCCGCCCGAAGCGCCGAAACTGGGGATTTAGCGCAGGGCGTCTGCTGCTGGACACGAAGGGCTGGGTGGTGGCGGTCAAGACGGTCTCGTTGGGGGACCTGTCCTCCTCCATCGTCCACCCACGCGAGGTCTTCCAGGACGCCGTCTCAAGGAGCGCGGCAAAATGTAGAATGTCCGGCACTCCCCATGTGAAGGGGCGGGCTGTGGGTTACGGGAGGGTTACAAGGTCTCAGAAATTGGCGCAAAAGTGGAACAATGGGGAGCGAGCTTCCGTCTGATACGGTGTGATCTCCTTAGGATTGCCCGTCCACTGTGAGGGCCGCCGCCGCGACACTGGGGTTGTTGCGGCGGCCTTTTTTATCTTTCCTATTTCTTCGCCGCCGCCTCTGCCGCCTTCTTCTCCTCCTCGGCCTTCTTGGCCGCTTCCTCCGCTGCGACGATCTTGCCGATCTCGTCGGACAGCCGCTGCTTGACGGCGTTCAGGTCGCCCTCCCGGTCGCCGATGGTCTTCATCAGCACGCGCCCCGTCTTGCCGGAGATCAGGTAGATGCTTGGCAGGTGCGACACGCCCCACGTGCGCGTCTGGTACAGATCGTGATCCACCAGGATGGAGACGCCGTCAATCCCGCGCTCCCGCGCGAACGCCGCCAGCTGCTCCCGGTCGCCGTCCGTGATTCCCAGTGCCGTCCACTTCTGCGTCGGCACGCCATGCGTCCATGCCTGCACCGCCTGCAGGGCTCGCACCGAGGGGGCCGACTCCGGGGAGAAGAAGACCACCACCAGCAGGCCCTTGGTGCGCGACTTGGCCGTGTAGACGTACTCGCCCGTGAGGTCGCACAGCCCGATGTCCTGCACCGTCCGCCCCACGCCCGCCGTCTGCGGCCCGTAAATCCGATCTGTTGTCGTCGTCATTGTGTTAGGGTGTCCTCAGCCAGAAAATTGTCCCTGCTATTCTACCTGCTGGCGTCCCGAAAACCCATCACTTCGCCGACACCCGATTCGTCAGCAGGCCCAGAGCGGCCAGGCCGGGCAGGAACAGGTAGGCGCCGGCGCGGACTGTCACAAATCGCGGCACGTTTTGCAGGCGCAGCCGCATCGTCGGCTGCGGGATGGTGAACTCGGCCCCGGCCGGTGTGGGGGCGTCCAGGGTGTCTTCGTTGCCGGTGAGCGGGTCCGGCTCGTTCCACATGCGGGCGAATTTGCCGTCGGTGAGCCATGTCTGCTGCACGAACTCGAACTGGCGCGCGATGCTGGCGTTGATGCAGAAGAACAGCAGACCCCGTCTCTGGCCGTCGTCCACCGCCAGGGCCGGTTCCGGGAACTGCGGGCCGTAGGGCCGGCCCCGGCGCAGGATGCGGTGATGGTTGACGGTGCGGCGCGCGTCCTCCGGGCCGAGTGTGGACAGCACATCACGGGGGTTGGCCCGGCGGACGTGGGCGCCGGGCGGGCACCCGAAGCCTTCCCGGTCCGTCGCCGCGTAGGCGAAGTCGTTGACCCGGTCCGGGTCCTCCGCCAATGCTTTGTCGTCGGCGAACGGGCAGACCGCCAGCGGCGCGCCGCTGCGCCACCGCCCCACCATCTTCGCCGCGATGAGCTCAGGGGCCGGCGCCTCCCCCGGCGCGGGAAGACTCCCCGCCGTCAGCCGGTCCGCCTGCTCCCGACAGTAGTTCCAGAACGCCGGCACATCCTGCTTCATCTTGCGGAAAACCAGATAAGCGCCGTTCTTCCCGACATCCACACCGGGATCGCTCGGAGTCGGGTTCAGGCGGGGCCAGGCGGTGAGCTGGCCGTACTCGTTGGGGTAGCCGAGGATGAACTCGCCCGGCGCGATGACGGACTGGCCGGGGTCCTTGACGCCGAAGCCGCCCCGGATCAGGACCGACGTGATGCTGTCGCGGAAGCCGAAGTGCTCGTTGGTGTTGTGCAGGTCGGGCGTGGACCGCTCGTCGGCGATCACCACCGC
Organism: Armatimonadota bacterium; assembly: GCA_019239955.1. Lineage (GTDB taxonomy): Bacteria > Armatimonadota > Armatimonadia > Armatimonadales > Capsulimonadaceae > JAFAZD01. The sequence goes on from JAFAZD010000235.1 coordinate 3,963, forward strand.
GCCGCACGCCCCGAACCGGGCCTTCGATCGGTGGACCAGCGCGCGCAGCTTGTCCTCATCTTCGGCGAAACAGAGCAGCAGCAGATCGGGCGGCGTCTGCCCCTGGGCCGTACCGCCCCATTCCCAGTTCTTCGGGTCGCTTTCTTTGACATCCCCGAGCGCTCGGGCGCGGTAGTCCTCGGTCATGCCGCCCCGAAACTCCGGCGCAAAGGTCTCCAGGGTCGCATCCGAGTGGCCCAGTGCCGCGAGGCCGTCGTAAGTGAAGGCGAGGTTCAGCGCCGTCTTTTCCCGCTTGGCCCGGTCCCTCTCGTGCCGGGCCCCGGTCACCTCCGGGATAGTCTCCCGCAGCGCCGCCCGTGCCTCCGGCGTGATCTCCCGGCCGGATGTCCCGCGCGGCAGCTGCAAAAACAGGTAGGCCGCGTGGGGCAGATGCCCGTAGCCGCTCAGGATGATGGCCTGGATGTCGGGGAGATTCAGCGGCTCATCCGCGCCCCGGCTGGACACTTCAGGCGGCGTGGCCGTTGTCGGCGTCGTCCTGGATTCGGGCGTGGTTTCCTCGGTATTCATCGTCTCTACGCTCCTCCGCTCACAGTTTGCCCAGCAGCGCGCGCTCCGTGCCGGGCGCGGGCGGGCGGGACAGGGCGAGCGCGTCCAGCAGGTTGACGACGCTGACATCGGGGTAGGCGCTGTACCACACCTGCGTCTCGATCTGATTCTTCCGCGTCCAGTTCTTGAACGCCTCCACCCGGCGCGACCCGTCGTTGATGAGATATTGGGTCGGCGGGAAGCCGACGGTGTTGCTCCACACGCCGGTCAGGCCCGCGGAGGCGCGATCAATGAAGTCGCTCAGGTAGTTCTCCCAGCTTCCATCGAAGTTGGAGAAGAACAGGAGCCGTTTGCCGCCGTCAATCAGCATCCAGCGGGCGAAGTGGATGGTTGGGATGCCGCCCAGCTCGCCCCGGTTCCACAGGGAGCGGGCCAGGAAATTCACGGCCCCCAGGACGCCGCCCAGGGTGAGGCGGCGGAACAGGCCGGGCTTGACCGCCACAACGTGGGTCATCTGGTTCTGTACCTTGTGGTCCTCCCAGTCGCGCAGTTCGCGCAGGTGTTCCAGCGTCGGCGGCGTCGCCTCCACCCAGCCCTCCTTGTCAGCCGTCTCGTGCCGGCGCAGCGCCGCCAGGAAGAGGGCCGGGAGGCCGACGAGGGCCGCCACGCCGAGCCGGCCCAGCGCCGGGGAGCGGCGGAACAGCAGGGACAGCCCGCCGATGACGCCGGCCGCGCCCACGGCCGCCACCGCCACCACCCAGCGGGCGGGCGGCGGCGGGATGCGCGGGATCGGCTCCGCGTAATCGCGGAGGACGCCCATCTGCCGGCGCGCGTCCGAGTCGCTCAGGCCGTCTCCCCGGCCCGCCCTCGTGGGGCGGACGACCGTGTCAATGTAGGTCTCCATGCGGCCCCGCGCGGTCACGGCGTCCTTCAGGTCCTGGACTGTCAGGCGGCGGCAGGCGATGTGCCGTGCCCCGTAGGGAATTCGCCGGTTCAGAAGATACGTCACCGCCCGGTCGGCATTCCCTGGCCCCGGCCAGCCGTCGCAGTGGGAGTAGATCGCATCGAGGGCATCCATTGCCTTCGCTGCCATCTGCCCTAGGAGCTGCTCGTCCGGGCCATCATGGTCGGTGCCGAAGGCCAACTGAAAGGGAGGGCCGGCGGGGCCGGATGGGTCGGGTGGCGGGATCACGACCCAGCGCGCGAAGTGGACGGGCGGAAACTCCGGGAACCGGATGCAGGGGTTATTCTCGACGTCGTTGCCGATCTCGCGCAGGAGAGATTTCAGAGCCTCCTCCCGGCCGGGCAGGATGGGAGCAATGATCGTCATACTGCGTTGCTCAGGGTTCATGACGGATCCTCCGGCGGACTATGTTGGGGCTGTCGGTAACACTCGCGCGCTATTTCCGTGACTCTAGGGTTAGTTCCTTCTTTTCTGTCGTGGAGGCCGCCATTTTTCTGTGACGACTCGGAAAGAAAATGGCGGCCCGCCTTCAAACGAGGAAGCGAGCCGCTGCGGGTGACGAATGATGCGGGCCGGCGGGCTAATTCTCGCACCACGCCAGCACGTCGCCGAACCGCATCGCTTCCAGCGTGCCGAACAGCGGGTGCTTGGTCAGCTTCGCCCGCATCAGCGCCGGGCTGCCGAGGCCGCACAGGAAGCGCGCCGCCTGACGCGCCTCGCCCAAGGCCGCCGGGTGCGCCGCCCGGAGCGCCTGCCACTCGGCGAGGTCCAGCAGCGTCTCGATGGGCGGAGCCTCATACGCCGGCGGCAGGATGGCGGTGCGGCCCGTGGCGCAGTGGGTGCAGTGCCCGCACGGCGCGGAACGAGTCTCGCCGAAGTAGCCGACCAGGGCGTTGGCCTGGCAGCCGTCATGCGTGACCAGGTCCAGCACCTGCTGCAAGCGGGCCTGCTCCTGGGCCTCGCGCTTCTCGAATCGCCCCCGCAGCTCGGCGACCAGCGCCTCGATGTCTTCGCTCTCCCGCAGGCGCGTGTAGCGCTGGCGCACGTCGGACGCCCGCACCTGCGCCCAGCCGCGCTCCTCCAGATACTCCAAGGCCCGCACGACCCGCCGCCGATCCACGTCCAGCGCCGCCGCGATGTCGTCCGGATTCAGCGCGTACCACTTCGTCCCCCGCCGGGCGTGGGCGAAGATGTCCGCGACGAACCGCCCGTGCGGCCCCGCGAACTCGCCGGTGATCTCCTGGAGCGGCCGCAGCGGCTGCACCTCATACCCGGCGTAGAACGGCGTCCCCTGCCGCAGCACGCCCCGCAATTCCAGATAGGTCAGTGCCGTCCGCAGCACCAGCATCCGAATGTCATGCCGGAAGGAGAGGTCATAAACGCTGACGTCGAACTCCGGCCCCTGAGCCAGCAGCTCCGTCAGCAGGCCGTGCAGGGCGCTTTCGGTCGGCGTGTCCCCGTGTGCGAAATTTTCCAGCGTCGGCACGTCGTCCGGGCAGGCCAGCATCTCCACGGTGGACTTGGCCCCGTCACGGCCGGCCCGCCCGATCTCCTGGCTGTAGCTCTCCAGGCTTTTCGGCAGATTATAATGGTAGACGTAGCGGACGTTGGCCTTGTCAATGCCCATGCCGAAGGCGATGGTCGCCACGACGATGCCCGCGTCTGACGCCATCCAGCGGTCCTGCACCTGGGCGCGCAGCTCGTCGTCCATCCCCGCGTGATACGCCTCGGCGGGGAAGCCCTGCGCCGTGAGATATGCGGCCAGCCGCCCCGCCGTCTTTTGCAGCGTCACGTACACGATGGTCGGCCCGGCCCTACGCGCCCCCAGTCGCCTGACCAGCAGCGCGTCCCGATCCTCGGCCCGCACCGGCGTCAGGCAGACGTTCAGGTTGGGCCGGTAGAAGCCCGTCACCGTCGCGTCGCCTGCGGGGATGCGGAACGCCTCGCAGATGTCTTTCACGACGCTGGGTGTCGCCGTCGCCGTCAGCGCCAGCACCCGCGCTACTTTCAGGTCCCGCGCCGTCTGCGCCAGTTTCAGATAGTCGGGCCGGAAGTTGTGCCCCCACTCGGAGATGCAGTGCGCCTCGTCCACCGCCAACAGCGCGATGGGCGTCCGCTTCAGCAGTGCCAGAAACCGCTCGTTGTTGAACCGCTCCGGCGCGACATACAGCAGCTTCAGCGTCCCCGCCTCCATCTGCCCGTAGATCTCGCGCGCCTCCGACGCCGCCAGCGTGGAGTCCAGCCGCGCCGCCGCGATG
>JAFAZD010000263.1 GCA_019239955.1 Armatimonadota bacterium
CCTTCTCCATGACGCGGCGGGAGGCGATGTTCTCCACGAGCGTTGTCGCCGTGACACGCCCGACGCCCAGTTCCATGAAGCCCTTGCGGATCAGGGCGCCGGAGCCTTCAGTGGCGTAGCCCTGGCCACGTCCGAAGGGGAGCAGGCGGTAGCCGAGTTCGATGTCGCCGGACTCATCGCGGGCCGGGCGGAAGTGGAACCAGCCGAGGAAGGCATTGGTGGACTTCTCAATGGCGGCCCAGTAGCCGTAGCCTGAATACTGTTCGTAATACGCGAGAAAGCGCGGCAGGATTTCGGCCTCGTAAACGTCCCGTGGGGCGCACCGGCCTCCGGGGTTGGTGAAACGGATCACGTCCGGGTCGCCGTCCAGGCGAAGCAGGTTGTCTATGTCGCTCGGCATCAGGCGGCGCAGGAGCAGGCGGTCGGTTTCCAGGAAGATGTGCATTGTTGACAGTTTACCCGAAGAGGGGTATAATCGGGGGAGATTGCGGATTTTTTCACAATGTCTACGGCGATGGGGCGGCGGGCGAGCGGGATTGACGTTCTCGACAGGCCGGTGACGGCGGGGGAGAGGGCGGCGTATGTGCGCGAGATGTTCGATGCCATCGCGCCGCGCTACGACCTCCTGAACTCGCTGCTGTCGGCCGGGATCCATCGCGGGTGGCGACGGTTTGCGACCCGGTGCGCGGCTTTGCAGCCGGGTGATTCCGTGCTGGACGTGTGTACGGGGACCGGGGACTGGGCGGCGGAGCTGAGGAAGACGGTCGGACCACGCGGGCGGGTGGTCGGCGTGGACTTCTCGCTGCCGATGCTGCGGCACGGCGACCGACGGTTTCGTGCGGCCGGTGTCGGGCGGGCGCAGGGGGACGCCGCGTGGCTGCCGTTCGCGTCGGACACCTTCGACGCGGCGACGGTGGCGTTCGGCATCCGCAACGTGGCGGAGATGGGGACGGCGCTGGCGGAGATGGCGCGAGTCGTGCGGCCCGGCGGGCGCGTGGTCTGCTTGGAATTCGCGGAGCCGCATCCGGGGCTGTTTAAGGGCCTCTATGTACTGTATTCCCGCTGGGTAATGCCCGCCGTCGGCGGGGCGATCAGCGGGAGGCGGGAGGCGTATGCCTATCTGCCGGCGTCGGTGGCGCGGTTTGCGAGTCGGGCGCGACTGGCCGAGACCCTGCAGGATGTGGGCCTGGCGGACGTGCGCTGGGTGGACCTGACGTTCGGGATGGTGTGCGTGCATGTCGGCGTTAAGCCTGAAGGGGAAGCATGGCGATGGCGACCGTAGTTTCAGAGAAGCCCGACACCGCGAAGGCCGGCGCGGCGTTTCTGGACTCCGTCCGGGATGACCTGGCGGCGGTCGAGCGGCTGCTGCAGGAGGAGATTCGTTCGGACGTGCGGGCGGCCTACGCCATCTCCGGGCACACGCTGTCGGCGGGAGGGAAGCGGCTGCGGCCCGCGCTGGTGGTACTGTCGGCCCGCGCCGTTCAGAACACGTTCCCGGCGCGCACGATCCATGCCTCCGCCGGGGCCGCCGAGCTGATCCACATGGCGTCGCTGATCCATGACGATGTGGTGGACAACGCCGAGGAGCGGCGGGGGCGTCCGACGGCGTCCGCGGCGTTCGGCAACCAGATCAGTGTGCTGGTCGGTGATTACCTGCTGGCGAAGAGCATTTATCTGGCGGCCCGCGAGGGCAATATGGACGTGATCCGCGTCTTCAGCAAAGTCACGGTGGGGCTATCGGAGGGCGAGGTCCTGCAGATCACGGCGTGCGGGGACGTGGACACGTCCGAGGAGACCTACTACCGGATCATCGGCAAGAAGACGGCGGGCTTCATCGCCGGCTGCTGCGAGATCGGCGCGATGCTGGCCGAGCCGCCGCCATCCGCGCTGGCGGCGCTGACGGCCTACGGCCTGAACCTGGGCCTGGCATTCCAGATCGCCGACGACCTGCTGGACTATACGGGCGACCCGCAGGTGACGGGCAAGCCGCCGTGCGGCGACCTGCGCGAAGGCAAGATGACCCTGCCGCTGATTCTGACGCTGGCGGACGTGACGCCCGCCGAGCGGCGCGACCTGCTGTGCATCCTGCAGGAGCCGGAGCGACTGACGGACGACGAGATCACGCAGGTGCGGGCCGCCGTCCTGCGGCACGACGGCTACGCCCGCACCGCCGCCGTTGCCCAGGGCTACGTCGCCGCCGCACAAGCCTCTTTGTGCGCCCTGCCTCCCTCCATTTACCGCGACTCGCTGGCGGATCTGGCCCAATATTCCGTCAGCCGCCAGCGATGACTTCAAGAGACTCGCGCGGATCGGGTATACTCAGCCTACCACTTGCGTTCCCCGCCTTCCCTGGAGGATTCTTTTTGATGCCCGTTTCGTCATGCCGCCGGAGAGGAAGCCTGGCCGATGTCTGGTGTCGGCAGTGCGGCCATGCCTCGCGGTTCGGCCAGTGGGTGGCCCCACAGGACCGCTGCCCCCACTGCGCCGCGCCCGGCGCGCAGCGGCTGCCCTGGGCGCTGCTGCGCCTCCAGCACCCGTATCTGCCCCTGCACCCGAAGATCGGCCATGTCTACCGGCCCGGCAAATGAGATGGCCCCGGCCATGCCCGGTCGGCTGGCGCCGGGCCGTCGGTTTTAGCGGGTGTGGCTGCCAGGATGGCTCGGCATCACCTGTGCCGCCGCGAGGGCAGAAAAAACCGCCCAATCGGCGATGCATTCCGTCAACTCATCAGCGTCGCCGGGATGACGGGCGACGTAATCCTGTAAGGATCGTTCTTTCCCCGCGTCCCAGTCCCGCATGAATTGAAGCACGACGCTGCCCAGGGTTGTCTGTGCCATCGGTCTTGGTCCTTCCATCTTCTCGAACGTAAAACGGCGCGAAAAGTTTTCCCACTCCCCGTGTGACACGCGGGCTGCCGAAAGGTTGCGGCCTGTCGGGATCGTCGTGCTCGAAGGGTGTTCGCCGGGCGTGCCATTATCCACGCGGCGGCAGTGACATTCTTCACAGCCGCGCGGGGCCAACCCGGCTATCCTTATGGGAAATGAACCGGGGGCCGTGAGAGATGAGGGAAGAGGCAGATCGGGACGGAGGGTTGAGGCGGAGAGCGACGCGCAGGGAGGGGGGCGGGAAAGCCGTCCTGGTGGTGGCCGGGCCGGCGGGCTGGGAACCGCACGGGACGAGTCCGGAGATGCGATCCCGGCCCCTCTGCACGGAGCGGAGGGCCTGGGAGCGGTGGCTGAGGGCCGCGCCGGGGCGCTAGTGCCGGCCCCGGAACCGCCGGATGACCTCGTGGGCCGTCGCCACGTCCTGCCATCCCAGCACGTTGGTCTCCTTCTCCTCCAGCTCCTTATAGATGTCGAAGAAGTGGACGATCTCCTTGAGGATGTGCGGGGGCAGGTCGGAGAGATTCTCGATGTCGGTGAAGCGCGGGTCGGCGGCGGCGACGGAGAGAATCTTCTCGTCGGGGCCTTTGTCGTCGCGCATCATCAGGATGCCGAGCGGGCGGGCGGCGATCAGGCAGCCGGGGAAGGTGGGCTGGCTGGTGATGACCAGGATGTCCAGCGGGTCGCCGTCGTCGGCCAGCGTGTCGCAGACCCAGCCGTAGTCGAACGGGTAGAACATCGGGGAATAGAGCGTCCGGTCCAGCTTAAAGACGCCCAGGTCGTGGTCAAACTCGTACTTATTGGACGACCCCTGCGGTATCTCCACGATCATGTTGACGATCTGCGGCGCTTGGTCCCCGATCGGCACGCTCAGATAATCCACGCAAGCCCCTCAGTCAGAGTTTCACCAGTTCTTTTTCTTTGCCGGCAGCGTTGTTCAAGATGTGCAGGCCGCATTCCGTCTTGGCCGTGCCCGCCCAGCGCCCCGCCCGGTCGTCGTCGCCCGCGCCGATGGCGCGGGTGCAGGGCCAGCAGCCGATGCTGGGGTAGCCCTGGTCGTGCAGCGGGTTATACGGCACGTCGTTCTTCAAAATGAAGTTCCAGACGTCCTTCTTGGTCCAGTTCGCCAGCGGGTTGACTTTCACCAGTTCAAACTTCTTATCCCAGCCGACGATGGGCTGATTCGCGCGCGCCGGCGTCTGATCGCGCCGGATGGCGCTGATCCAGGCCTCGTAGCCTTTGATCGCGCCCGCCAGCGGGACCACCTTGCGGATGTGGCAGCACAGGTCGGGGTTTTTGTCGTAGATCGGCCCGCCGTGCTCCGCCTCCATCGCCTCCACGCTCTGCTCCGCGCCGACCAGGTGGACGGGCAGGCCGTACTTGTCCATCAGCCGCTGCCGGGTCTCCAGCGTCTCCGGGAACTGGTAGCCCGTGTCCAGGTTGAACAGGTACACGTCCCGCGTGATCTCCGACAGCATGGCGATGATCGCGCAGCCCTCGGCCCCGAAGGCCGTCGCCATCGCCAGCTTCGGCCCGTAGGTCTCCGCCGCCCAGCGCAAAATCTCCTGCGGCGTCCAGTCCTCCATCGCCGACGACACCGACGGCAGCTCTTCCCGCGTTGGTTTCATGACTCTTTCAATGGCAAAAACAGAATAATGGTTCCTTGCATTATACGCCAACTTTCCGGGAAATCAAACCCCTTCATGAGTCCCGCCGTGCCAGAAGGCGAGGGCGATGCCGGCGGTCAGGGCCTGCACGGCGACGACCAGGGCGACCACGCCGGGCCAGCCGGCCGCCGCCCACGCAAGGCCCGGCAGCAATGCGCCGACGCTGCCGCCGGCGTAGTAGAAGGTCACGTACAGGCCCGCCGCCGCCGAGCGCGCCCGGCCCGCCGCCGCGCCGACGTGGCTGCTGGCCGACGACTGGCAGACGAAGACGCCGGAGGAGCAGACGGCGAGGCCGGCGACGATCAGCCCGAGGTGATGGCTCAGGGTCAGCAGCGCCCCCAGCGAGGACGCTGCCAGCCCCGCCATCAGCATCCTTCGGTGGCCGGCACGGTCGAGCCACCGGCCCGCCAGCGGCGTGACGATCACGCCGAGCAGGTACACCAGGAACAGCGATCCCAGGGCGACCGCGCCCAACTGAAACGGCGGGGCGGCGAGGTAGAAGGTGATGTAGGTGAAGGTCGCCACCAGCGAGAACAGCACATTGAACCCGACGGCGAAGGTCGCCAGCAGGGCCGGGCGGCGCAGGTGGGACGCCATCGCCCGCAGCGAGGCCCCGAAATTCTTCTCCGGCACGAACCGGCGCGCCCGGGGCAGCCACAGCCAGACGGCCAGGCCGCCGATCAGGTTCAGGCCGCCCAGCGCCAGGAACGCCTCGCGCCAGCCCCAGCGCTCCGCCACCAGCCCCGTGAGGAAGCGACCCGCAAAGCCGCCGATGACGTTGCCGGTGATGTAGCCCGACATCGCCCGGCCCGCGCCCAGGCCCGCCCACTCCTCGCTGATGTAGGCCATCGTCACGGCGAAGATGCCGGGCATGAGCAGGCCCTGCGCGAAGCGCCACCCGACCAGCGCGTACAGGGTGGGGGCCGTCGCCGCCAGCAGGGTCGGCACGGACAGGCCGAGAATCGCGGGCACGATGATGCGCTTGCGCCCCACCGCGTCGGCGAACAGGCCGATCAGCGGCGCGGCCAGCGCCACAGCCAGCGTGGTCGCGCTGACGGTCAGGCTGACCTGGACGTGCGAGGCGTGGAACACGCGCATCAACAGCGGCAGCAGCGGCTGGGTAGCGTATAAGTCCAGGAACGTGCAGAAGCCCGCCAGGGCGACGGCGGGCACGCGCAGGTCCCGGCCCGCAGCCCGTCCGTCCCCTTCCGCCACGGCCCCCGTCCCGTCGACCGCCAACTCTTCCGAAGCTTCCAATTCTTGCGGCATTTGACGCATGGCACTATTGTCTCAATGCGCTGAGGCCGCCGGATGGTTCCACTTTCCGGCAGAATCAGCATGGCAGGCCAGCGTTTCAAGGCTAGTGCTTTTGCGGTATACGACGGAGGCGCGAATCTGTTGAAATGCTGAGGAGCCTATCCCATGACCGCTGCGGGCCGGACCCCTGCCCAGAAACCCCATGTCGTCATCGTCGGCGCCGGCTTCGGCGGGCTGTACGCCGCCCGGGCACTGGCCCATACGCCGGTCCGGGTGACGCTGATTGACAAGAACAACTACCACCTGTTTCAGCCGATGCTGTACCAGGTCGCCACGGGCGAGCTAGCGGCCGACCAGATCGCCGCCCCCATCCGCGCCGTCCTGCGCGACCAGAGGAACACGGAGGTGTTGATGGCCGAAGTGACCGGCGTGGACACCGAGAAGCGCCTGGTCCAGATGGGCCACCGCACATTGCCCTATGACTATCTCGTCCTGGCGACCGGGTCGCACTACAACTACTTCGGCCACGACGAGTGGCAGCGGCACTCCCCCAGCCTCAAGTCCATCGCCGACGCCACTCACATCCGGGGCAAGCTGCTGGAGTCCTTCGAGGCCGCCGAGCGGCTGGTGGCCGAGGGCGATGACGACGGGAACAAAATCCGCGACCTACTGACCTTCGTGCTGGTGGGCGCGGGGCCGACCGGCGTGGAGATGTCCGGCTCGGTCGCCGAGATGTCCCGCGCCCTGCTGCCCACGTACCGCCACCTGCGCCCCGACCAGGTGCGGATCATCCTGGTGGATGCCCTGCCGCGCATCCTGAACTCCTTCCCTGAAGACCTGGCCGCCCACACGCAAACGAAGATTCAGACGATGGGCGTGGAGGTGAAGCTGGGGCAGAAGGTGCAGCAGGTGGACGAGGACGGCGTAACGGTTCAGGACAAGGACGGCCGGGAGGAGCGCATCCGCAGCCGGGTGGTGCTATGGACGGCGGGCGTGGTCGGCTCGTCAGCGGGGCAGTGGGTGAACACGCCCGTGGACAAGGACAACCGGATCAAGGTCAACCCGGACTTCTCCGTGCCGGGCCATGACAACATCTTCGCCATCGGCGACACGGCCTCGGTGGTCAGCCGCGTGCGCGACATCTTCGGCTTCCCAGAAGAGAAAGAGCGGCCTCTGCCCGGCGTCGCCCAGCCGGCGATGCAAGGGGGCCAGTACGTCGCGCAGGTGATTCGCCGCCAGGTGCGCGGCCTGCCGCCCCCGCCTCCATTCCGCTACTGGGACAAGGGCGACCTGGCGCAAGTCGGCAAGGGATTCGCGGTGGCCGACCTGAAGGTGGTGCGCTTCTGGGGCCTGTTCGCCTGGCTGCTCTGGCTGGGCGTCCACATCTTCTACCTGATCGGCTTCGCCAACCGCCTGCTGGTCATGATCCAGTGGGGCGCGACCGTCCTGACCGCCCAGCGCGGCGTCCGCGACTTCACCCCCGAAGACGCGCCCCCCGTCCCCGAAGTCGCCGCCGCCGGCTTCCCCAGCGGCCACTGATCCGGCTCTCTATTGCGCCCCGCGACACCGCCGGAGACGGTATAATGTGAGTTACCATAACGTGCGGGCTGTGCGTGGCTTGATCCATTTTGGGCCAGGCGAGCGTTCGTGGGGAAGGGAGAGCAGTGATGAAACCTGTGGAGGCGCCCGAACCTGACAAGAACGGGAGACGCTCGGGGAATACGATGGACCCCGCGATCTGCCGGGTCGTGCCGGCGGGCGAGACCTACGCCGGGAAGCAGGGCCTCAACTACTTCACCGGCATCTCTGCCCAGAGTGCCGGCGCGCACAGCCTTTGCCTGCATCTGCTGACGATCCCGCCGGGCGGTCGGGCACACGCGCACCTGCACGAGAGCCATGAGACGGCGATTTATGTCATCAGCGGGGAAAGCGAGATGTGGTACGGCGAGCGTCTCCAGCACCACCTGATCGTGCGCGCCGGTGACTTCCTCTACATCCCGGCCGGGGTGGCGCACCTGCCCGCCAATTCCAGCCCGACCGAGCCTTGCACCGCCGTCATCGCGCGCACGGACCCCAACGAGCAGGAAAGCGTCGTTCTGCTCCCGGAGCTTGAGCAGTACGTCCCCGGTTGACCGTCGCATTCTGAGGCTGGACTCTTCCGCGGCAGCCATCACGACAGCGGCCCAGCACTGCACAGCATGAATACATCGGGACCTTGTCCTTGCGGCCCGCACTTGAGCGCGAGTGGGGCCTGAGCGGGCACTGCTACTGTGACACCGTCTCGCGGATCCCTTGTTTCCGGCGGCGGTATCAGATGCCGGAGGGCTTCTGCGGCTTCTGTACGGTGTGTGGACGGCCGGGGCCTACCTGGCACTGCCCCGCTGCCCGTGCCGAGCGCCGCGACCTGTGCGATGCCTGCTTGGACAGCCTGATGAGCGACTTTCGCAGCCAGATCCGGCGCGGCGATGGACATCCACGACGCGGTTGCTTCACCGATTGTCACAGGCGCTCCGTGGAAACCAGGACCAATGAAGTCCGGTAAACAGCGTTCGGCTTGGGACTTGGTGGCCGCCGTTTTTGAAGGTGGGATACACCTGATGGTTGGCTGCTTTGTCCTGGGAATCGTCTTCATCATCGTTGTCGTCTTCGTCAGTGACTACCACTTTAGCCCGTGGCGTGGCAGGCTGCCGGCTGTCGGGCCGCGTGTGCCCATGCCCAACGTCGATGCGGCAACGCTGGCTGCCGGACAACGGGTCTATCAGGGTGAGGATTGCGGCGCCTGCCACGTTCTCACCGGCGCGAACTCACAGGACGGACGGCATGGCGCTCCCAGTGACCGGAAGGCTCGCTTTGCCCCCGATTTGACGCATGAGGGGCGGCGGAATGCTAGCATTGACTGGCAGATAGACAATCTCCGGGATCATCATCGCCTCGTTCCGAACTCAATGATGCCCGACTACAATGATCTATCACCAACGGAACTGCGTGCGCTGGCCTCGTATCTGGCGACGCGAAGATGAAAGGGTGGGAACATCACATGAAAATCACCGAAGTCCGCGTGATCGTGACCTGTCCGGGGCGCAACTACGTTTTGGTGAAGATCGTCACCGATGAGCCGGGGCTGTACGGGGTAGGGGATGCGACCCTGAACGGGCGGGAACTAGCCGTGGCCTCCGCGCTGCAGGAGCACATCGCGCCCCTGCTGATCGGGCGCGACCCGGACCGCATTGAGGACACCTGGCAATATCTCTTCCGGGGGGCCTACTGGCGCGGCGGGCCGGTGCTGATGACCGCCCTGGCGGGCGTGGACCTGGCGCTCTGGGACATCAAAGGCAAGCGCGCGGGATTGCCGCTCTACTCCTTGCTGGGCGGCAAGACGCGCGAGGGGGCGCTGGCCTACACGCACGTCGGCGGGCGCGACTTCGCCGAGGTGGAGGACGGTGTGCGGGCGGCGATGGCGCGCGGCTTCCGGGTGGTGCGCGTCCAGGTCGCCGTCCCCGGCAACCGGGGCACCTACGGCGTGGCCGCCGGCAGCGCCAAGGGCGACTTCCCGCGCGAGGGATTGCCCCCGGAGGAGGTCTGGGAGCCGTCGCCGTACCTGCGGACGATCCCCCGGCTGCTGGCCCACCTGCGGGAGACGGTCGGGGAGGAGTTGGAACTGCTGCATGATGTGCATGAGCGCCTGAACCCCGTCCAGGCGGCCCGGCTGGCCAAGGAGTTGGAGCCATACCACCTGTTCTTTCTGGAGGACCCGCTGCGCCCGGAGCACAAGGAGAGTTTCCGGCTGGTGCGGGCGGCGAGCGCGACCCCCTTGGCAATGGGGGAACTGTTCCACACGCGCTGGGACTGCCTGCCGCTGATTCAGGAGCAATTGATTGACTTCATCCGCTGCGACATCGGCCACCTGGGCGGGGTGACGGAGGCGCGCAAGGTGGCGGCGCTGGCCGAGACGTTCCAGGTGCAGACCGCCTGGCACGGCCCGGGCGACATCGCGCCCCCCACCCACGCCGCCAACGTCCACCTGGACGTGTCGTTGCCCAACTTCGGCGTCCAGGAGATGGTCTTCTTCCCGGAAGCCGTTCACGAGGTCATCCCCGGCGCGCCGGAGTACCGGGACGGGGCCTTGTGGCCCTCGGAGTCGCCCGGCCTGGGCTGCGACATCAACGAGGAGGCCGCGGCCAAGTACCCCTACCGGCGCGCCTATCTCCCCACCACCCGCCGCGCCGACGGCAGCGTGCATGACTGGTGATGGGTACAAGCGACGCAGAATGCCAACACTGGACCCATTGTTCAGGAGGCCAAAAGAGTAAGCCCGAATGAGCGAAGTTCCACAGTCCACAGGTGATCCCGCGGAGCAAGAGAACACCCAAACGGTCTGGCCGCCCGCGCCGCGTCTGCCGCCGTCACAGCAGCACAGGAGCAAAGGCCGAGGCTGGTGGTTCCAGTGGGCTTTCTGGGTCCTTATGCTCATTGCGGTGGACGTGTGCCATTGGATAGTGCGGCGGAAACGGCTGACTGTAGAGACTGTCATACTCTCTCTGATCTTCGCGGCTGTCTTCGGCTGGTTTACGTCACTTTCCCGAGATGCATCGGGTGTCGGATTTCTGGCCTGGGCCGCTGCCACTGTGCTGGCTCTGGTGGTCTCCATCAAGATAAGCAAGGCTGTCCACCTGTCGCCCAGTGCAGATGCGGCGCTCATGTATGCGGACGAGTACCTGCCTCTCCTGTTCGCCGTAGGAGTCGTCGCGTTGTGGCTACAATGGAAGGGAAGAAAAGAAGACGAATAGGGGAGCACCCCCGACCGTTCTGGGTATGACTGATAGACGTTCCTAAACGCCCCGAACGACGGCCAAAGGAGTTCTTTTTGCCACTCATGAATGTCTCAACTAAGCCAGTCTTCACCGCCGAAGACCATGCGTTCTTTCGGGAGAACGGCTATGTGATCGCCCGCGACGTGGTGACGCCCGGCTTATTGCACGGCGTCATCCAGATGATCTGGGACTTCCTGGGGATGGACCCGGACGACCCCGGCGACTGGTACCGGCCCCCGCTGACGCGCGGGGGGATGCTGGAGATCTACCAACACCCTGCGCTCTGGGCTACCCGGCAGCACCCGCGCGTTCATCAGGCATTTTCGGAACTGTTCGGCACGGAGCGGCTGTGGGTCAGTTTCGACCGAGTCAACATGAAGCCGCCGCGCCGCCCCGACCACCCGGAATACGACCACAAGGGCTTCATCCACTGGGATACGGATACCAGCAAGCTGCCCCAGCCCTTCCGGGTGCAGGGCGTGCTCGCGCTGACAGACACGACGGCGGAGATGGGCGGTTTTCAGGGCGTCCCGGAACTCTACCGCACCTTGGAGGAATGGATACGGACCCAGCCCGCGGATCGCAACCCGCGCGCGCCAGACCTGACGGGGTTTGAGATTACCCCTATCCCCGCCAACGCGGGCGACCTGGTCATCTGGAACACGCTGTTCCCGCACGGCAACGGCCACAACGTCTCCGACCGCCCCCGCCTGGCCCAGTACATCTCCATGTTCCGTACAGTTTCTTCGGCCGAGTGGACGGCAGAGTGGGAGGAGCGGCGGCAGGACCGCGTCAGCCGCTGGCGGGATCGGCTCCCGCCGAGCGCGGACTGGGCGCCGGGCGACCCGCGGGGCTGGGAGCGGGAACACGGCAGGACGGCCGAGCTGACGCCGCTCGGGCGCAAACTGTTGGGTCTGGACGTATGGGAGGATGTGTCGTAGCCGGCAAGGGAGCCTCCACCACGCATCCAAGGCGGCTGATCGATCGAGGTGTTTCCGAGGGAACCAGGCCGTAGACTTCACCCGGACGGGGCAGCCACGACCGTCCGGGAAGGCCGAGGAGCCGGGCAATATCTCGCCAACGCGCCCCGTACAAGCTCCCCAGCACGCTTTCCATGGACGGAGCTTTACCGGGAGGTCTGTCGCGCCACGTCCAGCGCCTCCCGCCGAGCAAGGCAGCGTGGAAGGGTTTGGCCCCGCCGGCTGGCAATAGCCGGGGCGGCGGGAACGGTCGGGAAAGCGACCGGGTCCGGCTTCGGACCGGGCCTTGCGTCACTCGCGGCGGGCGAGCAGGACGGCCACATCGTCGCGGAAGGCGCCGCCCGCCCAGGCGCTGACCTGCCCGACCAGCGCCTCCGCCTGCGCCTGCGCGTCCCCGCCCGCCGTCCCCGCACCCAGGGGCAGGCCCGCCAAAAGCCGC
>JAFAZD010000283.1 GCA_019239955.1 Armatimonadota bacterium
GACCCGATGAAGTTCCTACGAACGCTATGCCTGATCAGCCTGGGTGGGTTGTTTGAGAGTATGCACGCACCCGGCGGCAACAGGGAGGTTTGGGCTACGTTGGTGGCTGTGACGGCCTGCGGCTGGGGTTGGTATGCCATCGGCCAGACCGCGCGCGCCGCCCTGTCCCGCCTGCAAGCGGTCCTCACGGGTCGCCCGCAGCCGCTGCCGGAGACCGATCCGAAGGCCCTCGCCGCCGAGATGGCGGCCCTGAACGCGCAAATCTCCCAACTGCGCGACACCGCCACCTCCTTCGATCTGTCCTTCGACCAGACCTTGCAGCGCCTGGACGAGCGCCTGCGCCGCCTGGAACAGCAGTCGGCCTACGTGCAGGCCGGACGCAGCCAATAGGCGCGGCGAATAAGAGGCCCCGGAGTCGCAACGCCGGGCTATTCATCAAGCAGGGAAGGCCCCGGAGGGCGAACAGGAGGTTCGCGCCCTACCAGCCCCACAGGGACTTTCCTTCGCTGGAGAATAGCCCGGCGTTTCAGCGGCGGCAAGGATTCCCCGCACGGAGCAGGAGAGCAACCCCATTTGACCAACACACGAACAGCGGCCTCAGGGACGATGGCGGGCCTGAGCGCCCTACTTCTTGCCGTAATGATGGTCGGGTGCGGCAAACAGAGCGCGAGCAGCAGCCCGGGTTCCGGCGGGGCGGGGGCCGGCGGCGGCAAGAAGCCGATCTGCGAGTATGAGCAGGACGTGGAGCGGCTGATCGCCGACATCCGGGCGCGCAGCATCCCCGCCGCCGAGTTCATCCCAATTCGCAACACCCCCGAGGTGCTGGCGCGCTACGTCCGCGCCATGCGCACGGCAGGCCTGTTCGTGACGGCCGGGACGGAACACAACACGCTCGACCTGCTGCCGATCCTGCCCACCTGCCTGGGCGGCGTGCCCATCCCGGACGACCTCCACGGTATCTTCTGGGAGGGCGCCTGCGTGGTCGCCGCCCATCAGATATTGACGATGCGCGGCGAACCCGGCTTCGTGGACGCCGTGGGCCGCCCTAACCCCGCCTATGCCACCCCCGATGCCCGCATCGTGGCGTTCCGGGAGATCGGGGAACAGATCGTTGCTGAGTACCCGCGGGCAGGTGCGGCGCGGGGCGCGTAGATCACCGGGTTGGGGCCGCATGGGGACAACAGGCAGCCATATCCTTCTTGATTTGCTGATGGGGACTACGTGTCTGTGCGGCCTCCTGGCAACTGTCGTGGACTGGTGGCTCGGAAGATCGTTCCGGCGGGCCATCAAGACACAGGAGCTTGAAAATGAAGTCCGCCAGTATCGCCAGTCAATGCCAGGGTGGACCATGCTGGTCTTGGTCAAAAACTATGCAGATTCCACAGCGGCAAGGCGGCTGTACGCTTTGCGGACGAGCAGGTACAGGATTGTTCTGTTGAGCTATTATGTCTCCTACATCGCCTTCGGTTTCATCGCATGCTGTTTGTTGTTGGCGGCTTTCTCCACAGAGGAGGACTTCGCAAGATTTATCACTTTGAGCCTGCTGCCGCTGTTTGCCCTGTTCGGGTTTCTTCATTACAAGCAGTTTCACCGTGGCATCCAGAAGCTCAAGGCGGACAAAAGATCAGAGCGCCAGGACAAGTTTACAAGCTCACCCCGGCGCTGAAATGCCGGGACCACGGCAAGGAGAACAGCGTCACTTGACCCATACACGATTAGCTCTCGGGTGCCGCGCGACGACCATGTGTGCCCTGCTTCTCGCTATCATCCTTACTGGTTGCGGCAAGCAGAACACGGCCACGGGGCCATCTGCCAGCGGTTCCAACATGCCGGGCGGCAAGAAGCCGCAGATCGCGCTGGTGATGAAGTCCCTGGCGAACGAGTTCTTCAAGACCATGGAGCAGGGAGCGGAGGCGGACCAGCGGCAGCACGCCTCCGCGTATGACCTGATCTCCAACGGCATCGAGAACGAGCAGGACGTCAGCAAGCAGGTCGAGCTGATGGAGCAGATGATCTCGCGCCGCGTGGACGCCATCGTGCTCGCGCCCGCCGACTCCAAGGCTCTGGTGCCCGTCTGCAAGCAGGCGCAGGACGCCGGGATCGTCGTGGTCAACATTGACAACAAGCTGGACCCGGGCGCGCTGGCGGAGAAGGGGGCGCGGGTCCCGTTCGTCGGCCCGGACAACCGCAAGGGGGCGCGCCTGGCCGGGGACTACCTGGCGAAGACGCTGAAGCCGGGCGACGAGGTGGCCCTGGTGGACGGGCTGCCGGGCGCGTACAACGCCGTCCAGCGCCACCTCGGCTTTCAAGACTCCATGACGGCGGCCAAAGCCAGCATCGTCACGTCCCAGGCCGCCGACTGGGACACGGGCAAGGCCAGCAGCGTGGTCGGCGCGGTCCTGCCGCAGCACCCCCGGCTCAAGGCTATCCTGTGCGCCAACGACAGCATGGCGCTGGGGGCCGTCGCCGCCCTGAACGGGGCCGGCCGGATCAAGCAGGTGCAGGTGGTCGGGTTCGACAACATCGCCGCCGTCCAGCAATTGATCAAGCAGGGCGAGGTGCTGTGTACGGTGGATCAGCACGGCGACCAGATCGCCGTCAACGGCATCCAGTACGCGCTGGACATCCTGAACAAGAAGGCCCCGCCGCAGGACAAGGAGACGCCGGTGGACCTGATCACGGCGCAGACGCTGGCGGCGGGTAAGCACTGAGGCATGGCCCCCACCGAGCGCTGGCGCAGCCTGCAGACCGCCCTGATCGAGTACGCCGGGCTGACAGCCGTGCTGGCGGGCCTAGTCATCTTTTTCAGCCTCAAAGCGGGCCACTTCCTCGACCGCGCCACCTTCGTCACCATCGCCAACCAGATCCCCGCCGCCGTCATCATCGCCGTGGGTATGACATTCGTGCTGATCGCGGGGGAGATTGACCTCAGCGTCGGCTCCGTGCTGGGCGTCAGCGGGGCGACCCTGGGGCTGTTGATGGTGCACCTCCACCAGCCCCTGCTGCCGGCAGTGTTGGGCTGCCTGGCCGTGGGGCTGGCCTGCGGGGCGGTCAACGGGCTGGTGACGACGGCGTTCCGGCTGCCGTCATTCATCGTGACCCTCGGGATGCTGGAGATCGCGCGCGGGGGCAGCTATTGGGTGACGGACTCCCAGACGCAGTACATCGGCTCCCCCATCGCTCCCGTCGCGTCCACCACGGTGTTCGGACTGTCCCTGCCGTTCGGGCTGGCCCTGCTGTTGGTGGTGGTCGGGCAAATCGTGCTGTCACGGACGGTCTTCGGGCGGCACCTGGTTGCCGCGGGAACCAACGCCGAGGCGGCGCGGCTGGCGGGGATCGCGCCGCGCCGGCTCAAGTTCACTGTGCTGGCCCTCAGCGGCCTTCTGGCGGCGCTGGCCGCCGTGATTGACACGTCGCGCTTCCAAAGCGCCGACCCGAACGCGGGGATAGGGTTTGAATTGCAGGCGATTGCGGCGGTGGTCATCGGCGGCACCAGCCTTTTGGGCGGGCGCGGCTCGGTGGTCAGTTCCCTATTCGGCGTGCTGATCATCGCCGTGCTGGGCGCGGGCCTGGCCGCGCTGGGCGTCAAGGACGAGGTCAAGCGGGTGGTGACGGGGTGCGTCATCATCGTCGCCGTGATTCTGGACCAGTACCGGGGCCGGCTGAAGACGCCGACCATCTCCGCACGCGACACGAAAGGAAAACTCCCATGAGCCAATTCACCGTCACCCCAGACCAGATCGCGCGGTTCCAGCAGGACGGATATCTCATCGTCCCCCACCTCTTCGATGCCGAGGAGATGGGCCTGATGCTCCAGATCGCGCGGGCCGACCGGGGCAAGCAGACCCGCGCCGTCCCCGATGCCCAGGGCGGCCAGTCCAAGATCTGGCTGACATCGGACACCGACCGGGAGGACATTTACAACGCCTTCTGCCACAGCCGGCGCGTCGCCGGCACGATGGAGAAACTGCTGGGCGACGAGGTGTACCTGTACCACTACAAAATGACCATCAAGGAGCCGGGCGAAGGCGGGGCCTGGGAGTGGCACCAGGACTACGGCTACTGGTACAACAACGGCTGCCTGTTCCCGGACATGGCGAGCTGCTACATCGCCGTGGACCCCGCGCACCGAGCCAACGGCTGCCTACAGGTCATTCGGGGGTCGCACCGGCTGGGGCGCATTGACCACGACAAGGTCGGCGGCCAGACGGGGGCGGACGCGGAGCGGGTCGCGCAGGCGCTGGAACAGCTGGAACTGGTCTACTGCGAGATGCAGCCGGGCGACGCCCTGTTCTTCCACGCCAACGCGCTGCACCGCAGCGACCCGAACCGGAGCGACGAGCCACGCTGGGGGTTCATCTGCTGCTACACCACCCGCCACAACCCCTGCCGTGACCTGCCCGGCCACCCCAGTTACCGCCCCCTCGCCTTGTGGGATGATGCCCGCATCCGGGAACTCGGCACACGACAGTGGGCCGAAATGCAAGGACAATAATCAGCCCCCGGCGTTTTCAACGCCGGGGTAGTGGGCC
The DNA here is from genome assembly GCA_019239955.1 of Armatimonadota bacterium. Taxonomy (GTDB): domain Bacteria; phylum Armatimonadota; class Armatimonadia; order Armatimonadales; family Capsulimonadaceae; genus JAFAZD01. The sequence goes on from JAFAZD010000283.1 coordinate 4,533, forward strand.
TGCGGCCAAGCGCCCTGCGGACGCGCTATGACAATGGCCCGTCCGTTCTTCCGTCCGCAGGACGGTCGGCGTCTGCGCCCACGAGCCAGGCATTTCCAACGCCTGGTCCAATGCCTGGCTCAGTCACGGGGCACTGATGCAGGAGGTCTAATAGCCATGTCACTTTCACGTCGCAGGTTCCTCAAGAAAAGCGCCGCCGTCGCGGCGGGGCTGGCGCTGCCAGGCTGGCAGCCACCGGCCGAAGCCGCCACCGATGCCGGCGGCCACTTCCGGCCCGACTGGGACTCCCTGGCGCAGTATCAATGCCCGGAGTGGTTCCGGGATGCCAAGTTCGGCATCTGGGCGCACTGGACCGCGCAGTGCGTCCCGGAGCAGGGCGACTGGTACGCCCGCCAGATGTACCAGCAGGGCAACCCGGACTATGAGTATCAGGTGGAACACTACGGCCATCCCTCCAAGGTCGGCTTCAAGGACATTGACCATATTTGGCACGCCGAACACTGGGACCCGGAGCGGCTGATCCAACTTTACAAGGCCGCCGGGGCGAAATACTTCGTCGCGCTCGCCCAGCACCACGACAACTTTGACTGCTTCGACTCGGCGCACCAGCCCTGGAACTCGGTCGCCATCGGCCCGAAAAAGGACATCGTCGGCACCTGGGCGAAGGTCGCGCGCGGGCACGGGCTGCGCTTCGGCGTCACCAGCCACGGGTCCCACGCCTGGAGCTGGTTCGAGGTGGCGCAGGGCGCGGACAAGACCGGCCCGCTGGCCGGTGTCCCATATGACGGAAAATTGACCAAGGCAGACGGCGTGGGGCAGTGGTGGGAGGGGCTGGACCCGCAGGACCTGTACGCCCAGAACCACAGGCCGATGGGCCTGGAATGGACCTGGGACAATCATGGCGTCGGGGACCTGCCCAGCCCAGCCTACTGCGAGAAGTTCTACAACCGCATCATTGACCTGTTGGACAAGTACCACCCCGACCTGCTGTATTTCGATGACACCGTGCTGCCGCTCTACCCCATCAGCGACGTCGGCTTGCGGATCGCGGCTTACCATTACAACGCCAGCATCCGGCGGCACGGGGGCCGGCTGGAGGCGGTGCTGAACGGCAAGGGGCTCAACGCCGCCCAGCAGCGGTGCATGGTCCACGACTTTGAGCGGGGCCGCAGCGACCGGATCGAGCCGCACCCCTGGCAGACCGACACCTGCATCGGTGACTGGCACTACCGGCGCTCGCTCTACGAGAACCACCGGTACAAGACGGTCGCGCAGGTGGTGAAGATGCTGGTGGACATCGTCAGCAAGAACGGCAACCTGCTGCTGAACATCCCCGTGCGCGGCGACGGCACGATTGACCCCGACGAGTTGGCCTTTTTGCAGGGCATGGCGGCCTGGATGCGGGTGAACGAGGAGGCGATCTTCGGCACACGCCCCTGGAAGATCGCTGGCGAGGGGCCGGTCAGGGTGCGCAGCGGCGGCTTCAGCGAGGGCGGCGAGGAGCGCCTGACCGCCGAGGACTTGCGGTTCACGACCAAGGGCGACATCCTGTACGCGACCGCGATGGCCTGGCCGGACAGCGGCAAACTCACCGTCAGGACTCTGGCGGCGAGCGTGCCGGGGATCAAGGGCCGCGTCTCACACGTGGAATTGCTGGGGCACGGGAATGTGCCGTTCACGCGCACGGTGGACGGCCTGGTGGTGACGCTGCCGGCGCAGAGGCCGTGCGACCACGCTTATGTCTTGAAGATCAGGGGCCTGAATCTTGCGGCCTCCGAGCCCGTCGCCCCGGTCGTCAGTGCCATCGTCCATACCGCCAGCGACGCTTCGCTGACGCTGACGGCCGACGAGGCGGCGCTGCACGGCGATCAAATTCAGGTCGAGTCGCGCGGCGGCAGTTCCAACATCGGCTTCTGGGACCGCCCCACCGACTCGGCCTCCTGGACTTTTCTTGTCCCCCAGGCGGGCCGGTACGATGTCTCCGCCCGCTACGCCGCGCTGGCCGCGAGCGCGTTCACGGTGGAGGTGGCAGGACAGCGGCTGGGGCGGGACGTGCCGGCGACCGGCTCCTGGGACACGCTCCAGACGGTCCCACTCGGTCAGGTGGCGTTGGCGCAGGCCGGCCCGCTGACACTCACCGTCCGCCCACGCGACGCCGCCACCTGGAAGGCAATCAACCTGGCCTGGGTCCAGCTCACGCCCGCCCCAAAGGAGTCGCCATGACCGGACACGCGATTGTCTTCCCCGCGCCGCAGCGAGCCGAGTGGCAGCCGTATGAGGTCCCGGCGCTGCGGCCCGATGAGATGCGGGTGCGGACCGAATACAGCGGCGTCAGCCAGGGCACGGAGATCTGGGCCTATCTGGGCAAGCGGCCCGAACTGTCCTTCCCCACCGTCCCCGGCTACCAGAGCGTCGGCATCGTGGAGGAGGTCGGGCCGGAGGTGCGGGGCTTCGCGCCGGGGCAGCGGGCGCTGTTCCTCTCCTCGCGCCTCCCTGACTCGCTGCCGCCGACGTGGATGGGCGCGCACGTCAGCCACGCCCTGATCCGCGACGCGATCCCCGTCCCCGACGACGTTGATCCCGTCGCCGCCGCCCTCGCCGCCCTGCCGGGCGTGTCGCTGCGCGGCCTGAACATGCTGAACATACGCATCGGCGACCTCGTGGTCGTCACGGGGCAGGGGCTGATCGGCCAGGGCAACGCCCAACTGGCGCGGCTGCGCGGCGCGACCGTGATCGCCGCCGAGCCGGCCCCCGCGCGCCGCCGCCTGAGCGCCCAGCACAGCGCCGACATCGTCGTTGATCCCGGCGCGCAGAATTTGTCCGACATCGTGCGGTCGGTCAAGCCGGCGGGGGCGGACGTGGTGATTGAAACGACGGGCCGGGCGGACATGTTCGCGCCCTGCATTGATCTGCTGCGCTGGGAGGGGCAGCTGCTGCTCCAGGGATGGTACCCCGACCCGATCACGTTTGACTTCCACACGACGCACGGCAAGAAGCCGACCCTTGCCGTCACCTGCGGCATGGACAACACTGTCATCGCCACCTGCCTGGACCTGATGGCGCGCGGCAAGCTGCGCTGGCGTGAACTGGTGACGGATCTCGTGCCGGTCGCGGACGCGCCCGCGCTGTACCCGAAGATGGCGGCGGCCGACCCGGACGTGCTGGGCGTCGTCTTTGACTGGGGCCAGGGAGGATAATGGAACGAGCCAGCACCGGCATTGGAAATGCCGGGCAATTCCTCCGGGAAGGAAAGTCCCTGTAGAACTGAGGACACGGCCAGGGCCTTCGGCGAGAGGTTTCGCTGCCACCTCTAATGGCATCGGTAAGGCCGCGCTACTTTATCAGGACAGGGTTACACAATGTCCAAGCGTCGCCGGCCTAAAAAGACTTCGCATCTGATCTCAAAGCGTCGCCGGCCCAAGAAGGCTGCGTATAACACCCACTTTCGCGCGCCCATCAGCGCACCCATCACGTTCTTCGCCTTCGTCGGTCGCTGGCCCAAGAAGGCTGCGAATGACACTCTGCCTGAGACGGAACCACACCGTTCACATTGGGACCTGTTCTCACTCGCCGTATTCGCCGGGTTCTACTGGCTATTGGTTTTCATGCCGGCAATCGCCGCCGTTGTGATAGGAACTGGCCTAACTTTTTTAACGTGACAATTCTGCACCATCCTTTGTGGTTGAGTCTTCTGTACGGTTTTGGCGTGCCAACCCTGCTGGCGCTCTTCTTCTATTGGATGTATTGGGACACGGAAGGCACCCGTGCTGAAATGGGATGCGGGTGCGGTTTGCTCCCGCTCATTCTCTTTCTCATCCTATGGCCGGTGTTTATGAAGGCGCGGGAGAAAGCGAGAATGCAACGTATTCACGGCACATTACAGTCCCACGAGCGTCCCGCCAATCATTAACCCAGTGCAAATAAGCCTGCCGCCTTACTACAGCCGTTGGAGGAACGTATTCCGGGCCGGTGCAGTGGGTGAATCTACCCCTCAGAGCTTGACTTGTGAGCGCCTGTCCGTCACGGGACATAGCGCGAAGTAGGTACAATAGGGCAAAGACGCCTACAGGAGAACAACACCATGGCGACCACACCGAGTTTGGGCATCCCGCCGCTGGCGGGGCTGGCGACTTACGAGGAGGCCGCCCGCGTCGGCCTCAGCGTAGATGAGAATGTAGACCGGATGCGCCGCTGCAACTACGTGGAGAGGCGGCTGTATGAGATCAGCGCCGCCTTCCTGAACCCGACGCCGGAGTGGGAAGTCAAGACGGCCCTCAGTCTGCACCTGTGGCTGGACGCTGAGCACGGAAAGGCTCTGCGCGAGCGCGTTGCCGAGCTGCGCCGCCCGCCGCTCTACCTGGATGCCGTCCCCAACCCAAAGCTGGAAGCCTTGATGGAGGAGGCGCTGCGGGCGCAGGGGACGCTGGAACTGCTGGCCGGGGTCTTCCGCGTCATCCGCCCGGCCCTGCTGCGGGCGTACCAGCAGCACCTGGCGGAGACCAACCCGATCTTCGACCATCCCACCTGCCGCCTGCTGCGGATCGCCATTGGGGAGGAGGAGCAGATGATCGGCTGGGGCGAGCAGGCCCTCGCCACCCTCGCCACCGACCCGGAAGGCCAGGAGGTCTGCCGCCGGTGGGAGGCGCATTTGCAGGCCTACGTGCAGGCCGCCGGCGGCGTCAGCGGGCGCGAGGACGTGCCGTCGGGTCTGACCCTGCCCGCGCCGCGCGCCGCGGCACCCTTCGTCCCCTCTTTTGACCCGCAGCGCGACTGGCGCTCAGGCGACATCTACAACTTCTGCTACCGCGCCAACGATGTCTATAATGACCCGGAGGCGGATTTAGACGAGCGCAACCTGGCGCTGATGTTCAAGCGGTTCCACGAGATGGACGTGCCGGAGATGATGGCGAGCATCATCCTGCAGACCCCCGGCAAGCCGTGGGAGTATTACCGGGACATGGCGCGGCAGGTCTGGGACGAGTGCCGCCACGCGCTGATGGGCGAGGTCTGGTTCTGGAAGCAGGGGGTGGACACCAGCCGCTACCCCAACCACGTCGGCTGGTGCATGCACCTCAACTTGGACCGGACGGCGCTGGAGCGGCACATCATCCTGTACGCCATCGAGCAGGGGCTGATGGACGGCAAGGTCGGCAAGCGCTTCGAGTGGAAGATCGCCCAGGAGTCCGGCGACCCGTTCGCCACCTTCCTTCAGGACTACGACTGGGCCGATGAGGTCCTCCACGCCCAGTACGGTCGCCGCTGGCTGAAACCCGATGCGGGCGACGTCAAGACGATTCTGGAGAAGGCCCGCGAGATCGCCAACCGCCCCGCGCCCGCCATTGACGCGCGGACGCGGCCCGAAAACCAGACCGACTGGTGGCCGCAGATGGTCAGAGACGTGCTGGGCAAGGAGAGCACCGCCGGCACGGGCATGGCCTCGCGCTTCATCCCCACCCTCATCTCCGGTTCCGGGTAGCCCCTCATGCCCTGGACGTCAACAGCCCCGAACGGGAATAGGAACAAGGGCCTTCTCCGTCGTCTGTGTCGCGCCATCGCCCTGCTGGTCTTGGGCCTCGCGCTGGCCACGCCGCACCCCGCCGCGGCGGGCGGCGAAATCGCCTACTCCTACCGTTTGCCGCACGAGGCGAACGTCACCCTGGGCCTCTATGACGCCCAGGGACATCTTGTCCGCACTCTGATCAAGGATGCGCCCCGGCGCGCCGGACGCAACACCGAATACTGGGACGCCAAAGACCAGTTCGGCCAAACGGTGGCCGCTGGCACATACCGGGTGCGGGGAGTGACGCATCCGCCAATCAGCCTCCAGCCCGTGGTCAGCGTGGGCAACCCCGGCACGCCGCCCTGGCCGACGGCGGACGGCCGGGGCGACTGGCTCAGCGACGAGGCCGCGCCGCAGGCCGCCGTCACGGACGGCGTCAACGTCTACCTCGCGGCCCCGGGATCCGAGAAGGGCCACGCGATCATCGCCGTCGGCCCCGACGGCCGCCGGCTGTGGGGCTACGATGAGGCGGCCTACCCGCGCTGCGTCTCACTGGCGCTCGGCGGGCGTTATCTCTACGCCCTCTTTTCCGGGCCCGAGTCCGAGGGGCCAAACACGGTCGGGCGGGCGTTTCTCGTCTGTCTCGACAAGGCCAGCGGAGCGCCCGCCCTCTTCAGCGCCCAGAAGCCGGACTTCCGCATCGCCACCTGGCCCTATGTGGACCGGACGGCGGGCCTCTGGGACCTGCGGGTACGCAAGGGCTTCACGCCCGCCAGTTACGAGGGCCAGACGCGCTACTTCGCCAATGATGTCGGCGAGCCGACGGAGGCCGTCGGAATCGCCGCGGGCGGCGGCCGGCTGTATGTCTCGATGCTCACCCAGAATCGGGTCCTCGTCCTCGACGCCGCCACCGGCCAGGCGGTGGATACGATCCCGATCCCGCAGCCGGTGGGCCTGCACGCGCGGGCCGACGGCAAAATCCTGGGCATCAGTGACGGCAAAGTCGTGATCATAGATCCGGTGACGAAGGCCGTCACGACCATCATCGCACATGACCTCGCCGCCCCGCACGATGTCACCACGGACCGCGCGGGCGACATCTACATCAGCGACTGGGGCGCCTCGTTCCAGGTGAAGGTCTTCTCGCCGCAGGGCCGGCTCCTGCGGGCCATAGGGACGCAGGGCGGCCGCCCGTGGATCGGCCCCTGGGCCCGGAACGGGATGCTGCTGCCGCGCGGAATCGCCGTCACGGACGACGGCAGGCTCTGGGTCGCGGAGGACGACGCCTCCCCGAACCGCGTCAGCGTCTGGGACGCGGCGACCGGCGCCTTCCTGCGCGACTACATCGGCCCCGCACCCTACGGCGGCGGCGGCCATTTCTGGGCGGACCCGGCGGACGCCTCGACGATCCTGGCCGAAGGCACGCTGTTCCACGTGGACTACGCCAAGAAGACGTGGATCCCCACCGCCACCCCCTACCGGCGTTTGAGCCGCGAGGAGGCGTTCACGCCCAACGGCATGAACGGGATGCCGGGGGTCCGGACCGTTACGCACAACGGCACGCAGTACGTGTACGTCTCCAACGGCGGGTACAGCCTGGTCGTCTTCCGCCGGGAGGGCGTTCGGCTGAAGCCGGTCGCGGCGGCGGGGTGTCTGGGGCGCTACACCACCGACGATGGGACCGGGCTGGCCCTGTGGGACAGCGACATCGGGCGGCACATGGTCGCGCACTACTACCCGGACTTTTTCAAAGGCCACGCCGGGGACAACTACGTCTGGACCGACCGCAACGGCGACGGGCGGGTGCAGCCCGAGGAGATGCAGTGGGCGCACACATTGAGCCGGGGCGACAAATACGTCCCCGGCCGGCTGCCGGAGTCCACCGCCGGCTGGGGCTTCGGCGTCGGCCCCGACGGCACGGTCTTTCTCACCGGCTTCTGCGGCGACCGCAACGTGGTCAGCCGCCTCACCGTGGCGGGCTGGACGCCGGGCGGCGCGCCCCGGTATGACCTGGCGGCGGCCCGTCCCGTGGTCGTCACCCCGTCGGATGAGGGGGTTCAGGGCCTCTATGCCGATGCCGCCGGTCACCTGCTGGTCACGCGCCCCTATGAGTGGAACAGGGCCAAACGCGCCTTGGATTGCTACGACCGTGACGGCCGCCTGCTCTGGAGCTTCGCCGCGCCGGCGGGGCCGCAGCAGGCGGACGACTTCCTCGCCGACAACGTCGTCGGCGAGTTCCGGGAGCCGGGCGGGGAGCGCGTGCTGGCGAGCTGGCTCTGGCACGCCAACTACAAGCCGTACCTGTTCACCGCGAACGGGCTTTACCTCAGCAGCCTGCTCGACGACACGCGGCTCGGCCCCGCGTCCACCTGGGACGAGTCCTACAAGAACTATTTCCAGGCACCGGACGGCGCGGCCTATCTGGTGAACGGCGCGAACGACTCGTTCCACATTGACAGGATCACCGGCCTGGACCGTCTGCACCGGTTCTCCGGCTCGCTCACCGTGAGCGCCGCCGACCTGAAGGCCGCGGCCGCTGCGGCGGCGCGGGCGGCGACGGCTCCGGCCCATCCCCCGCGGCCGGTCATCCATATCTCCTGGTTCCAGACGCCGCCCACGATTGACGGCGGCCTCGGCGACTGGGACATGAACGGCGGGGTCGTCCTGCGGGGCAGCCGGGGCCGCTCCGCACGGGTCGCCCTCGGATGCGACCGGGACACGCTGTACCTCGCCTACGATGTCCGGGGCGCGAAGCTGGTCAACATGGGCGGCAACTGGCAGACGCTGTTCATCTCCGGCGACTGTGTGGACCTGATGCTCCACGCGGGCCCCTATCAGCCCCACTTCACGCCCGCGGAGGACGACGAGCGGCTGCTGCTGAGCGTGTCCCAGGGACGGCCCATCGCCGTGCTTTACCGGCCGGTCGTGCCGGGGGCCTCTTCGCCCACCCGGCTGATGGGCGCCGTGATCGCCCGGATCGTCAGGCCCACGTCGGCCCGCATCGCGTATCGTCGGTCCGAGGACGGCTACACGCTGGAGGCCGCGGTCCCGCTATCCGATCTCGGGATCGCGTCGGCGGCAGGGGACACGCTCCGCGGCGATGTGGGCGTCATCTACGCCGACGAGACCGGCGCGAACCGGTCCCTACGCCTGTATTACTACAACCGCGACACGGGCATGACGGCGGACCTGACGACCGAGGCGACGCTCCAGCCGGGGAACTGGGGCGACATCGAGCTCCCGCTCGGCCCCAACCTGCTGAAGAACGGTGGCCTGGAAGCGCCGCTGACCGCGACCCCCGACGGCGGCTGGGCCGTCGCCGCCGCCCGAAATGGAGGAACCGCCGCCCTCAGTGACGGCGTGGCCCACTCCGGCCGCCGCTCCCTGCTGCTCCAGCAGACGGCCCCGGTCACATTTGCGGCGGAGGCCTATGGCCTGCCGGACTACGACGCCTTCGTGAGATCCGCGAACGGCGGGAAAGGCGGGGGCTATGTGGAGGTAAGCCAGCGTGTCCCGGTGACGGGCGGGAAGAAATATACGCTTCGCTTCCACCTCCGCACGTCGGACTTCCCCGGCGGCGAGCGCAAGGAACCCGGCCCGAACCGGGGCTACGTCTCCCTGCAATGCTGGGTCCATTGGGAAGGCGCGGACGGCAGCCTCTGGGTCGTCAACCACCAGGATGCCGCTCCCGAATGGAAGACGCTGACGGACGCCCGCTTCAACTACTACGGGGTCCCGGTGCCGTACACCGCCCCGCCAGGCACCAGGGCCGCCGTCATCCAGTTCAGCCTCTCGGACAACTTTGCCCGGGTACTGCCGAAAGCCTGGCTAGATGATGTGGAATTCGTGGAAGTGCCGTGAAGATGGATCGCCGACAGTTCATTCGATTGTCCGCCGGGGCCGCGCTGACGCCGGCGCTGGCTCGCATGGCGGGCGCCGTTCCCAAGATGCCGCGCGCGATTCGGGGAAAGATGAGGGCCAGTGTGAAACTTCAGCCGTTTGACTACCAGGGGGTGCGCCTGCTGGACGGGCCGCTCCAGGACCGGATGCGGGCGACGCGGGAGTTCTACCTTGCCATTCCCGATGACGACATTCTGAGGGGCTTCCGCCGCAAGGCGGGCCTGCCCGCGCCGGGGCGGGACATGGGCGGATGGTGCAACGACACCAGCGCGGTCACGTTCGGCCAGTGGCTCAGCGGCATGGCCCGCCTGTCCGGCGCGACGGATGATGCCGCCCTGCGCGACAAGGCCGCGCTGCTGATGACCGGCTGGGGCGAGACCCTGCCCCGGCAGACGTTCGGCCACTACGACTACGACAAATTCGTCTGCGGCCTGGTGGACATGGCCCAGTACGCCGGGCACCCCGACGCCCTGCCGCTGCTGGCGCGCCTGACCAACTGGGCCGAACAGCACCTGAGCCGCGACCGCCTGAACGCCACGGACGCCGACTCGCAGGGCGGCTTCTTCAACGGCCAGATGGAGTGGTACACCCTGCCGGAGAACCTCTACCGCGCCTACCTGCTGACGGGCGACGCCCGGTACAAGGAGTTCGGCGACGTGTGGCGTTACCCGCACTACTGGGGCATGTTCAACGGCCAGGTCAATGCCACTCCCGACGGATTTCATGCCTACAGCCACGTCAATACTCTCAGCAGCGCCGCCCTGTGCTACGCCGTCACCGGCGATCCGCAGTACCTCAAGACCATTACCGGAGCCTACGACTACTTCCAGCGGACCCAGTGCTATGCCACCGGCGGCTACGGCCCCGGCGAGAAGCTGATGCCGCCGGACGGCGCTCTGGGCGAGTCCATTGTCGTCGAGCCGAACGCCAAGTACCTGAGCGGCACCGTGGGCCGCTCCTTCGAGACGCCCTGCGGCACCTGGGCCGTGTTCAAGCTGACGCGGTACCTGCAGCAGTTCACCGGGGAGGCCCATTACGGCGACTGGATGGAGCGCGTCCTGTACAACGGCATCGGGGCGGCGCTGCCGATGCGGGGACGAGGCGAGACTTTCTACTACGCCGACTACCGGATGCCGGACGGCCGCAAGTATTACTTCGGCGCCCCCTGGCCGTGCTGTTCGGGGACCTACATCCAGGACGTGGCCGACTTCCACAACATCCTCTACTACCACGATGACGTGGGCCTGTTCGTCAACCTGTACGTGCCGTCGGAGGTGACGTGGACCCAGCACGGCCAGCCGGTCACGCTGACGCAAGAGACGCGCTATCCGGAGGAGGGGATGGTCACGTGCGCCGTTCAGATGGCCCAGCCCGCTGACTTTGCCCTGCGCTTCCGCGTGCCGGGCTGGGCGCAGGGCACGTCCGCGCAGGTCAACGGCGTGCCCGTCCCGAACTTCGACGCGCCGGGGGCGTGGGCGGTCCTGCATCGCCGCTGGCGTCCGGGCGACCGGGTGACACTCCACATCCCGCTCAGCACTCGTCCCGTGCCGATTGACGCGCAGCACCCGCAGCGCGTGGCCTTCGCGCGCGGCCCCGTGGTCCTGGTGCGCCCCCACGACTCGCCCGCGCCGCTCCCCACCGTGCCGTTTTCCCAGGTAACGCAGGACGTCCCCTATTCCATGTACTTTGACGCAAAGGCATGAACTTCGGAACAATGCCCCGACTTGGTCACTTCCCGGTCGCTGAAAGGCAAATTATGAGCAGCAGACTCCTCCCCTGCGTCCTGGCATTGCTGCTGACGCGGACGGCCTTTGCCGCCCCGGCGGGGCGCGTCTGGCACGTCTCCCCCGCGCCGCTCCCGGCGATTGCGGCGGACCGGCAGTTCCGCACTATCGGTGACGCCGCCAAGATCGTCCAGCCCGGCGACACCGTGCTGATCCACAGCGGCGTCTATCGGGAGAGCGTCACCATTAGTGCGAGTGGCACGGCGGACCGACCCATCGTCATCCAGGCCGCCCCGGCCGCCAACGTGGTCGTGACCGGCGCGGACCGGCTGACGGGCTGGACACGGGAGCCGGGGCCGGACAACATCTACAGTGCCCCCTGGCCCTACTCGTTCATCGGCGGCCCCGCCCACGCCCACCCCGATGACGATTACCACCTTCTGATCGGACGGGCCGAGCAGGTCTTCGTGCAGAACTACCTGCTGCATCAGGTGCTACGGCGGGATCAATTGAGCCGGGGGTCGTTCTTCGCGGACCTGGATGCCAAGCGCCTGTACGTCTGGGGCGCGGGCAACGAGGACCTGAACCAAGTCCCGGTGGAGGCGTCCACCCGCGATGTGCTCTGGCGCTGCAACGGGGCCTATGTCCAATTGCGCGGCGTGCGCTTCCGCTACGCCGCCAACGCCGCCCAGGAAGGGACGGGCCAGTTCGGCGGCGCGCACGATGTCGTGGAGGACTGCGTCTTTGAGCGCACCAACGGCAACGGGGCGACCTTCACCGCGCCGGACATCACGGTGCGGCGCTGCACGTTCCAGGACAACGGCCAACTCGGCTTCGGCGCGGCCCGCGCGGACCGCCTACGGCTCACGGACTGCCTGATCCGAAACAACAACACCAAGGACTTCAGCCGGGGCTGGGAGGCGGGAGGCGAGAAGATCGTGCTGTCGCGCGGGGCCGCGATTGACCACTGCCGCGTCCTGGAGAACCGGGGCGCGGGCCTCTGGTTCGACATCGGCAACGAGGGGTGCGAGGTCAAGAACTGCCTGATTGCGGGCAACGAGGACGCGGGAATCTTCTACGAGATCTCCTACGGCCTGCACGCCCACGACAACGTCATCATCGGCAACGGCCTGGCCGACACGCCCGGCGCCTGGGGCGCGCAGGCGGGCATCTGTTTGTCCTCGTCGCCGGGGTGCGTGGTGGAGCGCAACCTGCTGGTGGCCAACCGCGAGGGCTTCGACTTCCGCGAGCAGAACCGCACGACGCCCCGGATCGGGGCCGCGCCGGGCGTCAAGGAGGTGGCCGTGTGGAACCACGATGAAATCATCCGGCATAACGTGCTGGCGGACAACCGGGACGCCCAGACCTGGGGGTGGTTTGACACGCGCGACGAGCGCCACTGGCCCCGTGCCCAGCAGACGGGCCGGGCAGACACCGGCCGGGCGGCGCAAAACCTGGCCGGGGACTACGTCGCCAAAGATCAACACGGCCAGCCGGTGGGGCTGTCGCTGGAGAGTCTGCACCTCCACTTCACGGACAACCTGTACGACGCCCCCGAAGGCCAGGGCCTATTCCACTGGGGCACGGCCTGGGGACGGCACACGTACTACCCCACCCTCGCCGCCGTGCGCCGGGAATTGGGGCTGGAGCAGGGCAGCGTCCAAGCGCCGTTCGCGTTCGGCGACTACCCGACCCGCGACTTGCGCGTGCCCGCCGGCAGCCCGGCCCTTAAGATGGACTGCTACCCGCGCGGCGACGTGCCCGACACGCGCCTGGGCCTCCTGCCCGCCTCCACTTCGGAGGCCATCCAATGAAACATCCCCTCATTCTCGTCATAGCGGCCCTGTGTCTGGCCGCCGCTCATGTCGTGTGCGCGCAGGCGACCGCGCCGCCGATGGCCACGCCCGTCACCATCACCGTGCAGCCCGGCGCGCGGCAGGCATTCCGGGGGCTGGGGGTCAGCGAGTTCAACTACGGCAGCCCCGGCGCGGGCACGTTTGACCAGCTGACGCCCGCGCGCCGGGCGCTGCTCTGGGACCTGATCTACCGCGACCTCAAGATCAAAACTCTGCGCCTGTGGTGGAACCCGGAGGCGTTCGCGCCGCAGCCGGGGTGGCAGGACATGGCCCCGTTTGTCTCCGCCTTCGTCGCCGGCCATCTGCTCGCCGACGCCCGCGCGCGGGGCGTCACCACCCTGCTGCTGGCCCCGGACCGTGTCCCGGCCTCCATGCTGTCCGACCCGCAGGATCATAACTCGCGGATCAGAGACACCGAGATAGGGTCCTACGTCACGCTGATCGCCACGCTGATCCAGCGCCTCAAGGCCGAGCACGGAGTCGCCATTGACGCGACAGGGATTGCCAACGAGCCGCCATGGTTCGACCCGGCGCAGATGGTCACGGCGGTCAAGGACCTGCGCGCCGAATTGGACAGGCGTGGGCTGAAACGGGTGATGATCGTCGCCCCGGAGAACCCCAACAACGACGGCACGACCGACGAGTATTTGAAGGCGCTGAAGGCAGACCCGCAGGCGTGGCAGGCATTGGAGGGCATCGCCACACACTCCTACAACATGGCCCCGCGCCCGGAGGAAGCGGCCATCGTAGAGGGCACGGATAAGGAGTTCTGGATCACGGAGGCGGGCGGCGGCGGGCTGTCCTTGCCGGGCAGCGAGACGCCGATTGACCCCCTGGAGGCCGCCAGCGCGGCGTCGCGCTTCCTCAACGACATGAACCAGCGGGCGACGCGCTGGGTCTGGTTCATCGGCGTCATGGACATCACCCGCTACCCGGTGGACTTTGACAACGTGCAGCGCCTGATCGAGTTCCAGCCCCAGCGCTCCGCCGACTGGTACGCGCCGCTGCTGAAGTACTACTACCTGCGGCGGCTCTCGGAGACGTTTGACGTGGGGGCCGTCTTCCGCCACAGCGTCAGCTCATTAGAAGGGGAGATGACCTACACGTATGGCCGCAAGCCGCGCCTCAATGCGGCGGCGGCCCGCAACCCGGACGGGACATGGGCCGTGGGATTGTCCAACTTCACGGGCGAGGGCTTCCTGCAGGACACGCAGACCAACCGGGACAACGCGGGCTATCCGCCGCAGTTCCTCACCGTCACCCTGCAAGTGCCGGAGTTGGCCGGTGCGGGCGACATCACCTTCCGGGTGCATCGCAACAGCGCACCCCTGCGCGACATGGACGAGGGCACGGTGATGATGCACAACGGGCAGGTTACGCTGACGGTCGCGCCGACGGAGTTGGTCACGCTGCGCTCGGTGAAAGGCATCCGATGAGCAGACGCGGCTGGACTTTGCAGGCCGGCCTGCTCTGGCTGTCTGCTCCCAGGGCTTTGAGCGCGTCCCAGTGGGAATGCTGCCGGCGGCGTCCATATACGGGTGCCTGCGACGCTGTAATCTCCCTGCCGTGCGGTGGGGTAGAATAGGGAAGGAGATCATCTTCGATGCCGCTCGCCGCGTTCCCGAAATGTTACCTGGATGAGCTCTGCGTCCATCACACTATGGCCGTGGAGCAGTGGGTCGCACAGGCCGCCGATCAACTCGACATTGACGGGCTGGAATTCTACTGGGGCTTCACGCCGCAGGGGGACTCGGCGGCCTTGCAGCGCCTGCGCCGCGACGTTGAGGCGCGAGGCCTGACCGTGCCGATGATGTGCTACTCCCCCGACTTCACCCAACCCGACGCCGCCGCGCGCGCCGCCGAGGTCGCACGGCAGGAACACGCCATCGCGGTGACGGCGGCCATCGGGGGCCGGCTGTGCCGGGTTCTGAGCGGCCAGCGCCGCCCGGAGGTGTCGCGGGCGGACGGGGTCCGCATGGCGGCCGAGGCGATCACGGCCCTGCTGCCGCAGGCCGAGCGGCACGGCGTCATCCTCGCCCTGGAGAACCACTACAAGGACGGCTACTGGCAGTTCCCCGAATTCGCCCAGCGCCAGGACGTGTTCCTGGAGCTTTTAGACGCCATCCCGCCCTCGCCCTGGTTCGGCATCAATTTCGACCCGTCCAACGCGCTGATCGCCGGGGACGACCCCCTCGCGCTGCTGGAGGCCGTCAAACACCGGGTCGTCAGCATGCACGCCAGCGACCGTTATTTGGAAGGCGGCACGCTGGAAGACCTGCGGCGGCAGGAGGCGCACCCGCAGCAGGGCTACTCCGCGCTGCTGAAGCACGGCGTCATCGGGCGTGGCCTGAACGACTACGACGCCATCTTTTCCATTCTGCGGGACGTCGGCTTTCAGGGCTGGATCAGCATTGAAGACGGGCAGGATTCGACGGTCGGCATGGAGCATCTGAGGCTGTCCGCCGAGTTCCTGCGCCGCAAGATGCGCGAGTACGGGCTGCCCTGAGGGACACGGGGCTTCAGGAAGTCAGCGATTGAAATCGCCGCTGGGGGCGCTCCGCGCCGAGTGTCCGCCTTCGCGGACACAGGATTCATGTCCGCGAAGGCGGACATTCAGCCGAAGGCTATCCAGCGGCGATTTCAATCGCTGACGTGTCGCCCTTCGGCGACTGTGGGTAAGATTGACGTCTATGCAAACCATCGTTCAAATATCGCTGGACCTGATCGAGATCCCCGAGGCGCTGGCGACGGCGCGAATGGCCCTCCATGCCGGCGTAGACTGGCTGGAGGCGGGGACGCCGCTGATCATCGCTGAGGGGATGCACGGCGTCCGCGCCCTCCGCCGCGAGTTTCCGAATGTCCCCATTGTCGCCGACCTGAAGACCATGGACGGCGGCTGGCTGGAGGCCGAGATGATGGCGAAGGCCGGCGCGACCCATGTAGTCGTCATGGAGCGCGCCCACCCGGAGACCGTCAAGGCCGTCGTCCGCGCGGGCCGGGACTTCGGCCTGCGCGTGATGGGCGACAACCTGGGGGCGGACGACCGGGTCGCCGCCGCGCGGCGGCTGGAAGACTTGGGCTGCGATTATGTGATCCACCACATCGGCTACGATGAGCGGCGGGGACTGGCGGCGTCCGGCCTGCCCTGGCCCAGCCCTCTGGACGAGCTGCGCGCGGTCGTTGCGGCGGTCGGTGTGCCGGTGCAGGCGGTGGGCGGGCTGTCCGTGGAGCAGGCCATGCGGACACCCGAGTACGGCGCGCCGCTGGTGGTGCTGGGCGCGCCGTTGACGATTGACCCCGATGCCTTCAAGACGGCGGGCGGCGACCTCGCCGACACGCTGCGCCAGATCTGCGAGACGGTTCACGCCTACGGCGATGTCGGCCCCCCTGAGCCGCGCGTGGAGGGGGCACGATGACCGACGGGGACGGCGGACGGCTGGCGGGCAAGGTGGCGCTGGTGACGGGTTCCACCACCGGCATCGGTGAGGCGATGGCCCGCCGCTTCGCCCGTGAGGGCGCGCGGGTCATGGTGCATGGCCTTGACCGGGCCGAGGCCGAGCAGGTCGTCAGTGGCATCCAGGCCGCAGGCGGCGACGCCGCCTGTCACCTGGCCGACTTGGAAGACGAGGCCGCAAGCCCCGCGCTAATTGACGCGACCGTAAACCGCTTCGGGGCGCTGCACATCCTGGTCAACAATGCCGCCTTGACCACGCGCAGCGACCTGGAGACGACGGACGCGGCGACATTTGACCGCATCCTCGCCGTGAACCTGCGCGCGCCCCTGCTGCTGATCCGGGCCGCCCTGCCGCACTTCCGCCGCGCGGGCGGCGGGGCCGTGCTGAACATCGGCTCGGTCAACGGCTACTGCGGCGAGCGCAACCTGCTGGCCTATTCCATCAGCAAGGGCGGCCTGATGACCCTGTCGCGCAACCTGGCCGACGCCTACGCCGCCGAGCGCATCCGCGTCAACCACTTCAACGTCGGCTGGGTGCTGACGCCCAACGAGCGCGCCTTGAAGGTCCGCGAGGGCCTGCCCGACGACTGGCCCCAGCACGTGCCGTCCGCCTTCGCCCCCTCGGGCCGCCTGCTCACCCCGGACGAGATCGCCCACTTCGCCCTCGCCTTCCTCGCCGACGACGCCGGCCCCGTCAGCGGCGCCGTCGTGGAGCTAGAGCAGTACCCCGTCATCGGCCGCAACCCACCCAAGACCGCCGAGTGACGACTACCACTGGAATACCTTCGGGCACGAACCTTTTCTGGACGAGAATACGTTTAGGCGTTAAGCCAACCTTCTTTGGAGCAACACCATGCAACGACATCAAGAAACCGCCCATGAAGAAGCGCCGCTGGGGGTCGGCCAGTATGTGTCCACTGAGAACGCCGCAGAAACCCGAGTGGCGGTTCAACAACTGGTGCAGGCGCTGACGGCGATTGAGGCCCGCCAGGAGGAGAAACAGACCGGCGACACCATCGCCATCGGGGAGGCGATCCGCGAACTGGGGCTGCCCGTCACGCCTGAACAGGTCTTGGCCGAGATTCGCTGGCAGGAAGCCGAAAGCCGACAGCCAGCACAGGCTCAGTCAAAGCCAGCATCGGGAAGCGCAATGGAACAGAAGGCCATCCACCCCGCGAAGAGGAAGCGGCTTTTCAGACGCATTGCCGCGGCAGTGACGGGCATGGCTCTGCTCGGCTTTGGTCTCAGAGCCGCGCACCCTCACCGTGGCTTTCCTATCCACCACTACTACACGACACACGAGGAGATCACGTATGCCCAATTTCTGCACTTGGTACGCAGCAGAAATCTCGGCTCCGTCTACCTGGACTGGGACGTGGCAAGAGGCTACACCCAAAACGGCACCTATTTCTACGCCAGGCTGCCCAACGACGTCCGTAACCCCCTTCAGCGTGACCACCTCAAACGTCTCCTGGCCCTCTCCGGCCTCCCCTATTCTTCAGAAAGGTAGGAAAACCAGGCCGTTGCGTTCATAGCCTGCGTATTGCTCTCGCGGCGCAACTTCCCCCGACATGGGCCGAGGCGACTGTGTCACCTGTGCTGGGCGACGGCTTTCGGAATCAGCAGCAGGCGGAAGTCGTGCTTGGGGATGGCAGGGAGGGTCATGGTGCCGTCGGAGACGGGCCAGTGGTCGTCGGGCTTTTCCCAGTTGACGGCCTCACAGTGGGCGGGGAGGCCGAGGCGGCGCGTGTCCAGGGTCAGGCGGGCGTCTCCCCCACCCCCGTAGTCCGTGACCATGACGGCCACCGTGTCCCGGTTCTCAAAGGCGATCCAGGCGGCGTCCAGGCCGGAGACGGTCAGTGCGGGATGCTCATCCCAGTAGTGGAACACGCGACAGGTGGGCGTGCCGTAGCCCAGGGTGTAGAGGAACTGCTTGACACGGATGAACAGCGGGTCGGCCTGCCAGACGGTCAGTTCGTGGGTGAGGCAGACGCCGGTGCGGGTGCGCTCCACCCACGCCCGCTGCGCGGGGTCGGAGACCTCGGTGATGCCTTGCAGGACGACGGGCATGTTGCCGGACTGGCGGCCCAGGGTGACGGCGCGGATGTAGTCGCGCGGGAAGCGGTCCTGGAAGTCGCTGCCGCCGTAGTGCATCTCCCA
>JAFAZD010000329.1 GCA_019239955.1 Armatimonadota bacterium
CACGCACTGGGTCCTGTCCGACATCCCCGCCGATGCCGGGCGGCTGCCGGAGGGCGCGGGGGACAGGGCGGGAACGCCGGGGATGAACGACTTCGGCGCCCCCGGCTACGGCGGCCCCTGCCCCGCTATCGGCAGGCACCGGTACATATTTGATCTGTATGCGCTGGACGTGGAGACACTGGGGCTGCGTGAAGGCGCGAGCCGGGATGAGGTCGAGGGCGCGATGGAGGGGCACATGCTGGCCCGCGCCCGCCTGACGGGGACATACGAGCGGGTGAAAACGTAGGGGCGACCCGCCGGGTCGCCCCGACACAGAGGGCCGTTGGTCGCCTTACCCCCCAAAGGCGCGGGCGTACTGGACGGGAACCGGCGCGCGGTCCTTCTGATGCACGACCCGGGCGGCGTGCAGGGGCCAGTAGGGCTGGCGCAGCAGCTCACGGGCCAGGAACACCAGGTCGGCGCGGCCGTTGCGGATGATCTCGTCGGCCTGCATCGGCTCGGCGATCATGCCGACCGCCGCCGTCGCCACACCGGCCTCCCGCCGCACGGCCTCCGCGAACGGCACCTGGTAGCCCGCGCCGACGGGAATCTCGGCGCGCGGCACGGCCCCGCCCGAGGAGCAGTCAATCAGGTCCACCCCCTCGGCCTTCAGGCGGCGCGACAGTTCGACGCTCTCCGGCAGCGTCCAGCCGCCCTCGGCCCAGTCGGTGCAGGAGAGGCGTACGGTCAGCGGCAGCTCCTCCGGCCAGGCGGCGCGCACGGCGCGGACGGTTTCCAGGAGAAAGCGGATGCGGTTGTCAAACGAGCCGCCGTACTCGTCCTCGCGCCGGTTGGCGGGGGGCGAGAGGAATTGGTGGGCGAGGTAGCCGTGCGCGGCGTGCAGCTCGATCCAGCGGAAGCCAGCTTCGAGGGAGCGGCGGGCGGCGGCGACGAAGGCCTCCTGGATGTCCGCGATGTCGCCCCGGCTCAGGGCGTGGGGCAATCGGTAATCGTCGGCAAAGGCCAGCGCGCTGGGCGCGATCGGCTCCCAGCCGCCGTCCTCGTCGGCGACTCCCGCGCCGCCGTCCCAGGGGCGGGCCGTGCTCGCCTTGCGGCCCGCGTGGGCGAGCTGGATGCCGGGGACCGCGCCGTGCGCGGCGATGAAGCGGGCGATGCGCGCCCAGGCTTCCGCGTGGGCGTCGGACCAGATGCCGGTGTCCTGCGGAGAGATGCGCCCGCGCGCCTCGACGGCGGTGGCCTCGGTGATGACCAGCCCGGCCCCGCCGACGGCGCGCGACCCCAGGTGGACGAGATGCCAGTCATTGGGGAAGCCATCCTCCGCGCTGTACTCGCACATCGGCGAGACGCCGATGCGGTTACGCAGGGTGACGCCGCGCAGAGTGAAGGGTTCAAAGAGATGAGGCATGGACGACCTGAATTCTATGGGTGATGTCATGTGCTGGCCAGAAGTCAGTCAGTCAGCCGGCCGGAAGTCAGCGCATCAATTCGCCGCTTGGTGGCGCTGCGCGCCGACTGTCCGCCTGCGCCGAGACTCGGCCAAAGGCCGTCAGCGGCGGTTTCAATCGCTGACTGACTGTAGCTTCTGTAGCTTCTCGACGAGCACGGTGCGGCGGACGGCGCCGACGACCTGGTCCACCACCTGGCCGTCCTTGAAGAAAATCAGCGTCGGGATGCTGCGGACGCCGTAGCGGGCCTCCACGTCCGGGTCGGCGTCCACGTCCAGCTTGAACACGCGGGCCTGGCCCTCCATCTGGGCGGCGACGGCGTCCACTTCGGGGGCGACGGCGCGGCAGGGCGGGCACCAGGAGGCATAAAAATCCACCAGCACCGGCACGTCCGACTGGAGGACCTGGGTATCGAAATCGGCGGCCGTCACGGTCGCGGCCTTGGTCATGGCGATGGTCGTCATGGGTGTCGTCCTTTTTTCGCGCGGCCTTATGGGCCGCAATGGCTTTCCGCACCTCCAAACACCGGCAAGCCGCCCTGTGTTCCCGACGCCGCGCAAACTTGGCGGGAACACGGGCCCCCCGACTGGCGTTTCTTTGCTATCAAAGTCGTGCGCAAAGGAACACAGCCATGCAACTGACGGGCCTGCACCACGTCACCGCCGTCACCGGCGATGCCCCGGCCAACCTGGCCTTCTACACCGACACGCTCGGTCTGCGCCTGGTCAAGAAGACCGTCAACCAGGACGACGTCTCGGCCTATCACCTCTTCTACGGCGACGCGGCCGGCCACCCCGGCACCGAGGTCACTTTCTTTGACTGGCCGCGCATCGGCCCGAACGTGCCGGGCGCGGGCGGCATCTCGGCCATCGCCCTGCGCGTACCCGGCCCCGCCGCGCTGGAATGGTGGGCGCGGCGGCTGACGGACGTGGGAGTACAATGTGGGGACATCGAGGAACGGGGCGGGCGGCTGACACTGGACTTCGCCGACCCGGAGGGGCAGCGCCTCCAGCTCGTGGACGACGGCGGCGCGCCCGGGGGCACGCCCTGGCCCCGCAGCCCGGTGCCGGCGGAACACGGCCTGAAAGGGCTGGATGGCGTGGCCCTGACCGTGCGGCGACTGGGGCCGACGGCCGAGGTGCTGACGGAGGTGCTGGGGATGCGCCGGGCACGGGAGTACGAGCGGCAGGGGCGGCGGGTGGTCGTCTTTGAGATGGGCGCGGGCGGCCCCGGCGCGGAGCTGCACGTCGAGGAGCGGCCCGATCTATCGCGGGGACACGTCGGAGCTGGCGGGGTGCATCACGTCGCCTTCCGCACGCCCGACGACGCCGAGCAGGCCGCCTGGCGGGGCCGGATACGGGCGGCTGGTCTGGTGACTTCGGACCTGATCGACCGCTTCTACTTCCGCTCGCTCTACTTCCGCGAGCCGGGCGGCGTCCTCTTTGAGATCGCCACCGACGGCCCCGGCTTCGCCGCCGATGAGGACCCGGCCCACCTGGGCGAGCGTCTGTCCCTGCCACCCTTTCTGGAGCCGCAGCGGCGGCGGATCGAGGCCGGCCTGCGCCCGCTGGCCGGCCCGGAAGTCACCGCCCCGTGAATGCGGCCTCCATGACCGCCTGCGTCTGTTCCTTGTCCGACGTGTAGACTCGGACCTCCTGGATCGAGCGGGTGCCACGCACCCGGACGAGCAGGCAGCCCGGCCCCTCATCGAGAAACTTGATGGCGGGCGGCCCGTTCTTCAGCGTCTTGATCAGGCCCAGCGAGACCTTGCTCACGCACTCAAGCTGCGCGGCCGCCTGGGCGGGCGCGGCCGCGGCCTCGATGACGGTCGTGTGGCTCGCCGTGAACTTGCCGCCGCTGAGGTGGCCGGACGCCCTGCTGTTTGCCATGCCTCCCTTGTATCCGGTTCTGGTCAGACAAGCCGGGTCATGGGGCTACTTCCCGCCTTTGGACTCCACAGCATGGATGTACTTGTCCGGGTTCTTGTCGAACTCCGGCTTGCAGCTGGCGCAGCAGAAGTAGTAGGTCTTGCCCTTGTAGGTGCTGTGGCCCTGAGCGTCCTTGATGGAGGCGATCTTCTCCCCGGTGACGGGGCAGACCAGCACGGCCTGCGCGGCGGCCTTCGCTTTGGGCTTGGCGTGTCCAGGCGTGGCCGGCGCCGCGCCGGCCAGGGTCGCAGCGAGGGCGATGGTCAAAGACAATGTTCTCATGATTCCTCTTCCTCTGTATCGGCAGGGTCATTCAGGGCCGCAGGTGAATACCGGGCGTGCGGTGGCCCGACATCTTGATTATACCTCATGGCCGCCGCACTCGGCAGTCCCGATGCGGCTCAGTCATAACTTCCCTCATGTGCCCTGAATGATCTCCACGTTTGCGCGGGGGACGGTGACGGTGCGGCCATCGGACAGTCGGGCGTCCAGGACGCGCACGGAGGCCCCGGAGTCCACGACGGTGAGTTGGGGCGGCAGGGCGGCGACGGTGGCGAGTGCGCCGAAATAAGGCTCGCGGATAATGCGGATGGGCGTGCCGACGGAGAGCGTGTTGTCCTCCGTTTCTCCTGCGGCTCCCCCAGGATTGAGGGCGGGGGGTGCCGTCTCCGGCACGATCACTTCGGGGCGGATGACCCCGGCGCGGATCTGGGTCTCGCCGCTGATGGAGGCGGAGCGGCCTTGCAGGGACTTCAGCAGGTCATAGGTGCGGCGGGCCATCGCAATGGTGCCGAACCCCTCCGTGATGACCAGGGTGATCGGGATGTTCTCGTGGCCGGTGATGGCGACGCCGATGTCGTAGCCGAGATACGCGATCAGGTCCTTGTCCACGATGCCGCCGACCACGATGCCCTTGACGCCGAGATCGGCGGCTTTACGCAGGGCCGCGCCGGAGATATTTGCGCCGCCGATGAGGATTTTGCCGGCCATGTCCGGCGTGATGTCCGCCTCGGTGAGACCGCTCTCCGGGGACGGCGAGACGACGCGAATCTCCCCCACTCGCTCGCCGCCGATGCCGAAGATGCCCTGCGCCAGCGCGCCCTCGGCCTGCACGACCACGCCCTCGCCGGGCAGAACCTCGGCGACGGTCCCCGTCAGATAGGCGGTCTTATCCACCGGAGTCGGCGGCTGACGGATGCCGACGTTGCCGGAGACGGCGGAGATCGTCTCCACCGCGCCCGCCACGGGCGATTTCGCCTCCGACTTGAACATGCCGAAGAATGATTTCGTCTGGGCCAGCACCTGGCCCTTCTCGACCGTGTCGCCTTCCCGGACGAGCAGCACGCCGGGCAGGTCTTCGGGGTCAATGCCGAGCTGGGCGGCCACCTTGACCGACTGCATCAGGCCAGGCAGGGCGGCGCGGGCGACGACCGTGTCCGGTGCGACCGCTTGGCCTTTCTCGACCAGCACCTCACCCTTGAGCGGCAGGCGGCGGGTGCGTTGAATCAGCGTGTGGGGGCTGACCTTCAGCCCCGGCGTGTAAGCGGTTCCCAATCGTGTTCCTTGTTGACGGACCTACCCCTGGCGGCGAGCCGCCTGTCCCCTCCCTGCCAGGGAAGGGTGAGGAGAGGAAGGGCTACAGCAGAGGCAATGGCCTCTCCTGTTCCCTTCCCTGCCAGGGAAGGGACCGCCGCGCAGCGGCAGGGTTAGGTCTTCCGACACCTTGCCAGGTAAATGTAAACTAAAACGCCTGTCATGCTCTGGACCTCAAAGCCCTCGGAGAGCAACGCGCGCAGCTCCCGCCGGGTGAAGCGAAAGAAGGGGATGCCGCCGTTGTGCGCGCCCTCTTTCCGGGCAAAGGCGCGGGTCCAGAGCGAGTGCTTGTAGGCGGACAGGGCGAGCGTCCCGCCGGGCCGGGCGACGCGGGCGAGCTCCGAAACGGCCCGGCGGCGGGCGGAATCGCCGGGGACGTGTTCGAGCACCTGGCAGGAGACCACGCGGTCGAACGTCCCCGGCGCGAAGGGCAGGTGGCAGAGGTCGGCCTGCACCAGCGGGACGTGGCCCAGGCCGCCGCCGCGCAGCTTCTTGCGGTTGGCGCGCAGCGACTCGAACGAGAAGTCCACCGCGACAAGATCGCCGGTTCTTTCTGCGAGACGGCGGGTCATGCGGCCCGTGCCGCAGCCGGCCTCCAGCACGCGATCTGAGGGCCGCGCGGCGAGGGCGCGGCGCGTCAGCGGTATCTCCACTTCCCCGAACAGGCGCAGGAACGCCATGCGGTCATAGTCCCTCACCTGGGCATCGCGGGCGGCGATTTCGGACCTCTGGGCGTCGAGCAAGGAGCCGGGGAGCAGGCGCGGGATGCCCTTCTCCACCGGGTAACGATGGCCGGCGGCGTCGGTCAGGCAGCCCTCCCAGATCTCCTCCCCCCGGCGGCGCGTGACGGTCGGGGTCAAAGGGCCGCCGGTGTCGGGGGAGGCCAACAGGGGCAATAGCGATTCCCTCATTGCGTCACGCCGCCGGGAGCGGGAATGGGAGCCGGGGACGGCGCGGGCTGCTCCGGTGTGAGCTGCACCTGAATCTCGTAATCGTCGGGCGAGTCGCCGGCGGGATGGCCGAGCTTCTGCCGAGCGGCGGCACGGTCGATGGCCCAGTCGTCGAAGGTCAGCGTGTCGCCGGGGCGCGTGTCTTTGGTCAGGGGCGCGGTCCAGACCTGCGTGGGGACGAGCACCGTCGTCGGCCCGTTCTGTGGCGGCGCGAGGGACAGCGCGGTACGGCAGGTGACGGCCAGAGAGCCGTCATGATTAACGCCGACGCGCACCTGGTACTGCGGGTACTTGCCGTCCGTGTCGAAGGCGACGGCCAAGGGCGTGTCGGCGACGATCTCCTTGTTCTGGCCTGCCAGAGTTCGGTACTCATCGCCGTCCTTGCGCAGCAGGGTCAGCGCGATCTGCCAGCGGGGGGCGGGCACATCGGCGGCGGCGACGCGCTGACGGAACTGGGAGACGCCCGCCGCCGTCCCGCGCACCAGCAGCGAGTGGTCGGCGTCGTAGGGGACGACATCGGTGAGGCCGGGCGGGAAAGTCGGATCGGGGATGCCTTTTTTCATGCCCCGCGTGTAGCCGTTGCGTGTGATGTGTGTCAGGCCCAGCCGCTCGAAGACCTGCGTGGGGGCGGCATGGGACACGTGCAGTTTCTCCCAGTGGAGGCCCCCGGCGCTGCGGGCGAGGCCGGGGGCCGATAGCAGGCCGGCGGCAAGGACACAGGCGGCGGTTCTCAAAAAAGGCATGATACTCCTCAGTCGGGGCGGCGTAAGTCCTTGATGTTGAATTGCAGTAGGCGACGGCCGTTCCACTCGTTGATCTGGGGGGCGTACAGGGCGTGGACGCAGTCGCCGGGGCCGACCCGCTCGGTCCAGTGGCCGAGGCCCCAGGCGACGCAGTCCGTCGGGTCCATCGCCTCGGCGCGGACCCGCATTTTGAGATGCGACAGGTCCTTGCCGATGCGCCGGGCCTCGCAGATGAGGAGCGTGTGCGAGGCGAAGCGCGGCTCCGGGTTGGCCGCGCCGAAGGGGGCGAACTGCTCCCACTCTTCCAGCAAGGCCAGCGACAGCTGGGACGGGTCAACCTCGCCGTCGTGGGCGAGCCGGGGCACGAAGTCGTCCGGCGTGAGCAGGCCGGCGGCGTGGGCATTGATCCTGTCCTGAAACGCCGTCAGGTTATCCATCGCCAGCGACAGCCCCGCCGCCATCTCATGCCCGCCGCAGGACTCCAGCAGGTCCTTGCAGCCCTGGATGCCCCGGAACATGTCGAAGCCGGGGATGGAACGGGCCGAGCCTTTGCCGTGCGTCTCGGCTTCATCAATCCCGATGACGATGGCGGGACGGTGGAACGCCTCGACCAGTTTGCCGGCGACGATGCCGACCACGCCTGAATTCCAGCCGGGCGAGGCGACGACCAGGACGTGCAGGCCGTCCAGGTCGCGCCCCTGCAATTGGGCCATCGCTTCGGCCAGGATGCGCTTCTGGGTCTGCTGGCGCTCGGCGTTGCAGGTGTTGAGTTTCTCCACCAGCGCCCGCGCCTCCTCCGGGTCGCCCGTCAGCAGCAGGTCCAGCGCGATGGCGGCGTCGTCCAGCCGCCCGACGGCGTTGATGCGCGGGCCGATGCCGAAGCCGACCGACTCGGCGGTCAGGGGCTTGGACGTGTCGATCCCGGCCCCGTCCAGCAGGGCGCGCAGGCCGACCTTGCGCGTCCGCGCCAGCGCCTTCAGTCCCAGCGACGCGAAGACCCGATTTTCCCCTTGCAGGGGCATGACGTCGGCGACGGTGCCGCAGGCGACGAGGTCCAAAAACTTCTGGAGGAAGGCGTTCTCGTGCTCCGGCCTGACCAGGCGGACCACCGCCTGCATGGTCTTGAAGGCGACGCCGACGCCGGCGAGAAACGGGAACGGGTAGGTCGAGTCGTGCCGGTGGGGGTTGACGATGGCGTAGGCCGGCGGCAGCGTCTCGCCCGGCTCGTGGTGGTCGGTGATGATGGTCGTCATGCCCAGGCCGTTGGCGTGGGAGACGGCCTCGCGGGCCTGGATGCCGCAGTCGGAGGTGACGATCAGGGACGCGCCCTGCTCGTGCGCCCAGTTGATCGCCTCGGCCTTGAGGTCGTAGCCGTCGCGCTTGCGGTGCGGCACTCTGTAGAGCAGCTTCGCGCCCAGCGCCGCCAGCGTGCGGACGTACAGGGCGGTGCTGGTGACGCCGTCCACGTCATAATCGCCGTGAATGAAGACCGTCTCGCCGCCCGCGAGGGCGTCCGCGATGCGCCGGGCGGCCCTGTCCATGTCCGGCAGGCCGAACGGGTCATGAAGCCGGTGCAGGCCGGGCCGCAGGAAGGCGTCGGCCTCGCCGGGGTCGGCCAGCCCCCGGTTGACCAGCAGCCGGGCCGTCAATGGGTGGACGCGCAGCTCGCGCTCCAAGACCTTCTCGGCCTTCGCGTCCGGCTCCGGCGCGGTCCAACGTGTCTGGGAATTCATGGGACGTCCTGCCAGGCTTTGGCGACGGTGAACCTGCCGATGTGCCCGGCGTTGGCCGTCGCCACGACGACCTCCCCCGCCGGCAGGGCAAGCGTG
The DNA here is from genome assembly GCA_019239955.1 of Armatimonadota bacterium. GTDB lineage: Bacteria > Armatimonadota > Armatimonadia > Armatimonadales > Capsulimonadaceae > JAFAZD01. The sequence continues at coordinate 8,489 of JAFAZD010000329.1, forward strand.
ACTGCCTGCGCCGCCAGGATGACATCGCCGTCCAGTTCCCTGTCGCCCGCCGTCGGCTGCCCCTGCTGCCGCGCCTGCGCCCAGAACTGCGCCGCCTGCCGCCACGCCTCGGTCGTCACGGGGAGATAATCGTACTTCACGGCCATGGCGTTGAGACGCGCCAAAGCCCTCCTCTTGCCCGCGCGCACCAGTTCCCGCCTGACTTCATAGTCCGCGATCTCAGGAACGATGACGTTGATACTGGCCTCCAGAAGACCATCAAGCCATGTACGGCAGGCCTCTGCGTCGGGTGATCGGTGCGGATTGACAGCAAGCCCCAGCGGGCCAGCATCCAGCAGCACAGCCTTAATCATCAAGATGCCACTCACGCAGGGAGAGCGGGTTTTCTTGCAGGGCATGCATCAAGTCCCAGCCGGGTTCACCCTCCTCCTCACCGCCGTCCTCTTCGTTGAACGACTGAAGTAGGTCCCGCCGCGCTTGTACCTCCTCCTCCGTCAGTGGGCGGCTGAACAGCCGCCCATAATCTTTCGCCGTCATCTTGGGCAGGGAGTCCAGATACTTTTGCAGGTACTCTTTGATGTCAAGCCCTGCATCGCCAGCGTCCAGGCGCAGACGCGCCTCGGTCTCGGGCGGCAGGTCCAGCGTGATGGTCATGGGCTTCCTCCTTAAAATCGCCGTGACGGGCGCTTCTTCTTGGGCCGCAGGCGCGGGGCCTCGCCACCCACTCCGGGAGTTGATGCGGTCGCCTGCGGCTCGCGCGGCGTGGCGACCGGGGTGGCCGGGCGAGTGGGCAGCGGACGGGCGCTGCCGCCGTTCGCCGTAGCCCCCCCCGCCCCCAATTCTGGGGGAGCCGGAGAGGAGGACGGGACGGCCACCGCCGCGCCGCGCCGGCGGGCCAACCAGTTCTCCCAGTCCACCAGGATGGAGGCCGCGTTGAAGATGGACGAGTACGTGCCGCTGATGATGCCGATCAGCAGGGCGACGTTCAGGAGCCGCGTGGTCGGGCCGGCGAGGATCACCAGCGCCAGCAGGGTCATGATGACCGTCAGGGACGTATTGATGCTCCGGGCCAGGGTCTGCTGGATCGAACGGTTGACCAGGTGCTCGAATGTCTCGCCGCGCGCCCGGTGGCGCAGGTTCTCGCGCACCCGGTCGAAGATGACTACCGTGTCATGCACCGAGAAGCCGATCACGGTCAGCAGCGCCGTGACGAACAGGCTGTCGATCTGCCAGTTCAGGAAGTAGCCGAGTATGGCGAACACGCCGATCAGCACGAGCACGTCATGCAGCAGGGCGATCACGGCGGACGTGCCCAGGCGCAGGCCGGCGACGAAGCCGCCGATGCTGAACACCATCGCCAGGTACAGCACGATCAGGCCGGCGGCGATCACCACGGCCTGGAAGGCGCGCGAGGTCACTTCGCGGGAGATGAGGCCGCCGACGTTGTCGAAGGCCAGCTCCTTGTTCGGGCCGGGCGTGACCGCGCCGCCCGGCCCGTCGGCGAGGACGCCTAGCGCGCGGGCCAGCTTCTGGTAGACGGGGCTGTCCTTGGGATTGGCCCCCGGCGACGGCTGCGGCACGCTGACGATGGCGACGCGGCCCTCCTCCGCCATCTGCACCAGATTGTCCGGGAACGTGGACTTGAGGGCGGCCTTCACGGCGTTCTGCGTGGTCGGCTGCGCGTACTGCACCTGAATCTGGGAGCCGCCGGTGAATTCAATGCCCTTCTTCAAGCCGCCCATCGCCCAGAAGATCAGGCCGGGGACGATAATCAGCAGGCTCAGGCCGTAAAAGAAGTAGCGGCGGCCGATGATGTTCAGGCCGGCGCGCTCCGCCCCCCCCGCCCCCAATTCTGGGGGAGCCATGCCCAGCGAGCGCACGTTCAGGCCGAACAGGGCGGGGTTGTTGCCGAACCCGGCGTCCACCAGCAGATACAGCAGTGTCCGCGTGACGGTGATCGCCGAGAACAGCGACACGAGGACGCCGATCAGCAGCGTCAGGGCGAAGCCGCGCACGCTGGCCGTGCCCAGCGTCAGCAGCACGATGCAGGTGATGCAGGTGCAGATGTTGGAGTCGCGGATCGCGGTGAAGGCCCGCCGGAAGCCGGCGTCAATCGCGCCGCGCAGGGACTTGCCGCTGCGCAGCTCCTCCTTCAGACGCTCGAAGATCAGGATGTTGGCGTCCACCGCCATGCCGATGGACAGGATGAAGCCGGCGATGCCCGGCAGGGTCAGGGTGACGGCGAAGCCGGGGAACAGC
>JAFAZD010000338.1 GCA_019239955.1 Armatimonadota bacterium
CAGGGCGCAGGTGAACGTCTTCACCCGGAGCGGCGGCTGGATCATCCTCAACGCCCTCGCGCCGGACGGACTGGCCGACTACAACAGGATCGTCGGCTACACCCACCTGATCCGTCCATTCAAGCAGGAGAAGGTGACGTGGCCGCCCATCCGCAGCCCATTGACGGCGGGCCTGCCGACCTCCAACATCGTGATGGGGTCCGGCAAGCAGATCTTCAACTACGCCGCCGGCCAGTACCCGGACCCGGACGCCTACGGTTACGTGGTGGATCTGGAGGACGTGGCCCCGTTCGGCAAGTCGCCCTTCTTCGCCTGGGACAAGATCACCAACAACTACACGATGGCGGATGGCTTCTGGCCGCTGATCATCAATTTTGCGATGCCCAAAGATGGCTCGCCCTATCAGATCCCGATCACGCTGCCCCGGCCGGAAACCCTCACGAAGTTCACCTATGTGCAGGACCTGAACTACGCCGGCACGACGAAGATCAGCCTGATCTTCAACGGCCGGGACAGGGTCCCGTTCAACCTACAGGTCAATGGCGATCCGCAGACGTTCCCCATCACCCCGCCGCGCCGGGCGCAGACCCTGACACTGGAGATTGACGACTGGCAGCACAACCCGGCCAAGCAGAGTAACGGCCAGGACCTGATCGGCATTGACAATATCTATCTCTATGCCCAGCGCCCGGCGGACTTCTCACAGAGATTCCGGCCGATGCTCAACATCGGCGCGATGGTGGAGTACCCGCGCGGGGCGGGCGGCCTGGTGCTGTGCAACGTCAAGTTCCAGGACACCGAGGCCAACCCGGAGAACGCCGGCAAGAAGCAGACCATCCTCGCCGCGATCCTGCGGAACCTGGACGCGCCCTTCGCAGGCGGCAAGACCCTGATCGCCGGTGCGGGCAACCTGACCTACGCCCCGCTGGACATCTCCAAGCAGGCCAACCAGTTCACCACGGAGCGTGGCTGGTTCGGGGACAGGCAATTCACCTTCGCGGATCTGCCGACGGGCCGGCAGGCGTTCGCGGGCGTCACGTACAACGTCTACAACTTCACCACGTCGCCCGTGCCGACCGCGATCATGCTCGGCGGCTCTGGAATCCCCGGCAGCCTGCCCGATCATGTGACCGGCATCCCGGTGGGCCGCAAGGCGGACGCCCTGTTCTTCCTACAGGCCGCCCGCATTGACCAGCGGCGCAGCCCGGAGGACATCAAGAACGGCCGCCAATTCGAGATCGCCGATTACATCGTCCACTACGACGACGGGCAAACGGCCAAAATCCCGATCTATTCCGAGATCAACGTGGACGACTACCGGCAGGAGACGCCGACGCCGCTGCCCGGCGCGCAGATCGCCTGGGTCAAGCCCTACGCGGGCACGAAATACTCGGCGGTGGCCTATTCCCTACAGTGGAACAACCCGCGCCCCGACGCGCCGATCCAGAGCATTGACCTGGTCTCCGGCCCGAACCGCGACCACGGCGTCCCGGCCCTGCTCGCCCTCACGGCGGCGACGGCACGTTAAACCAGTGCCGCCTCCAACAGCGTCAGCAGGCGCTCGCGGGCCAGCAGGAACGCCTGCGCCTCCGGCAGTGTGGTCTGTCGGAAGGCGATCCGGCGGCCCGGCGCGAGTTGTGCGACCGCCGGCAGGTCGCCGGAGATGACGGTGGCGATCTTGGGATAGCCGCCGACCGTCTGCCGGTCCGCCATCAGAATCAGCGGCTGGCCCCCGGCCGGAACCTGAATGGCCCCCAATGGCACCGCCTCGGAAAGCATCTCGGTCCGCCCCGGCGTGTGTTCAATGGGCGGCCCCGCCAGGCGATAGCCCATGCGGTCCGACTGGTGCGTGACCTCGTAGACCGCCGAGAGGAATGTCGCCAGGCCCGCCGGCGTGAAGGCGTCCTCCTGGGGGCCGAGGAGGACGCGCACGACCGCCTCTTGCGGATACGCGGGGACCAGGGACAGCGAGAGCGCCCGCCCCGTCAGCGCCGAGAGCGCCCGCGCCGGTTCCCCAATCTCCAGCACGTCGCCCGCCCGCAGGGCGCGGCCCCCAGATCCGCCCCACCTGCCGCGCAGGAAGGTAGACCGGCTGCCCAGCACCAGCGGAACGGCGAAGCCGCCCGCGACGGCCAGGTAGGCTCTGGCCCCGGCGCGGGGCGCCCCGAAGCCGAGGGCCTGGCCCGCCCGCAGCCCCACCGACTTCCACAGCGGCAGCGGCACGCCGTCCAGATGCGGCGAGAGGTCCGCGCCGCAGACGGCAACCACGCAGTCCCGCAGGACGTGCAGGGACGGCCCCAACAGCGTAATCTCCAGCGCGGCCTCCCCACGCGGGTTGCCGACCAACAGGTTCGCCACCTGCAAAGCGAACGGATCCATCGCGCCTGAGACTGGCACGCCCTGGCTCTGATAGCCCGGGCGGCCCCCATCCTGCACGGTGGTCAGCAGTCCCGGCGCGTCCACGCGTAGCGCGGCCAGCGGCATCAGCGGTCACCGGGGCGGCGGATCTCGACGCCGTGCCCGGTCAGCGCTGCCCGCACGGCCCGCGCCACCGGCAGCGCCGACGGCTCATCGCCGTGGATGCAGAGGGTGTCGGCCCGGATGGTTAGGTCGGACCCGTCCACGGCGGCCAGACGGCCCTCCTGAACCAGCCGCAGCGCGCGGCGCGCCGCCGCGTCCGGGTCGTGGAGGACGGCCCCCGGCTGATGCCGGGGCGCGAGGCGTCCGTCCGGCAGGTACGCCCGGTCCGCAAAGGCCTCCTCGGCGACCGCCAACCCCACCGCCCGGCCCTCCTGAATCAAACGCCCGCCCGCCAGGCCGAACAGCACCAGGGAAGGATCGAAGTCGCGGACGGCGGCGGCGAGCGCCTGGGCGATAGCCGGGTCGGCCTCGGCCATGCCGTACAGCGCCCCGTGCGGCTTGACGTGCCGCAGCGGCGCTCCCGAACGGCGCGCGAACGCCTCCAGCGCCCCGATCTGATAGAGGGTCGCCGAATAGACATCTTTGGGTGTGAGGGCCATCATCCGGCGGCCGAAGCCGGCGAGATCGGGCAGGCCCGGATGCGCGCCGACCGCGACGCCCCGCTCCACGGCCAACGTCACCGTGCGGGCCATGACGGCGGGGTCGCCCGCATGAAAGCCGCAGGCAATGTTGGCGGAGGAGACGAGGCCGAGCAGGGCCTCGTCCTGGCCGAGCGTGTAGGGGCCGAAACTCTCCCCCAGGTCGCAGTTGAGGTCAATGCGTGTCATGGCCAGGTGGTGATCGGGACGAAGCGGACGCGGTCGCCGGGCTGGAGCAGAGTCGGCGGCTCACGGTCCGGGGCGAACAGCCGCAGGGGCGTCCGGCCGATGAGGCGCCAGCCGCCTGGCATCTCCAGCGGGTAGATGCCTGTCTGCGCCCCGCCGATGGCGACCGAACCCGCCGGAACCCGCACTCGGGGCATCGCCAGGCGGGGCGTGGCGAGATACTCCGGCAGCCCGCCGAGGTAGGGGAAGCCGGGAGCGAAGCCGAGTATGTGAACGAGGTATTCGGGCCGGCTGTGCCGCGCGACGACCTCGGCGGCGGTCAGTCCGTGCAGGACCGCGACTTCCTCCAGGTCCGGCCCATGCTCCCCGCCGTAGACGGTCGGGATTTCCACGACCCGCGCTGGCGGCGGCTGGTCGTCGGACGCGGCGAGCCTCTGGCCCAGTCCCCGCACCAGGTCATCGTACCCGATCTCCTGTGGCCGGTAGTAAACGGCGACCGTCGCGTAGGCCGGGACCCACTCAACCACGCCCGGAACGGGATCGCGCGCCAGGGCGGCGCAGAAGCCATGGATCGCCTGGTGGGTTTCCAGGCTGATCCCGTCGCCAAAGCGAATCAGCACACCTTGATCCCCCAGAGGCCGGAACATCGGTGCAGTCCGTGCCGGATCGCGCACCTTATTGGTCTTCCGTCAGCGGCGCAAACCGCACCTGCCGGCTCGGCAGGACCTCGGCCCGAAACCCATGCACTCGCACCGGCAGCCGCAGAATCTTCAGGTAGGTCAGGACCTCCTCCATGTCCTGGGCCTGCTGCGCTCGGATCTGCTCTGGGGTCGCGTGGGGCAGGATGCGCCGGTAATGGGCGCAGACGGCCTCCTCCGGCCCGTCCGGCGCGGGGCCGTGGAAGATCAGAATCAGGTCCTGGACGCCGTGCGCGCGCAGCAGGAACGCGCAGTCGTCCCGGTACTGCTCCGCCCGCAGGAACTCGTAGCCGCTGATCGCCAGCGCGCCCGGCCCGCCCGGCGCGTAGAAGCGGTCGTAGTGATGAACGCCCATCCTCTCCTGCAGGAACTCGTCCATGCACTCCTGCAAGCGCCCGTCCGAGCAGCAGACCACCAGCACCTGGGGCCGCTGAACGTTCCAGCGCCGCTCACCCACAAAGACCTCGGCGTCCGCCGCCGCTGGCATATCTTGCACTCCCACTATCTCCCACGGAAACGACTCCGGCATTATCCTCCTCCATACAAAACGGGGAGGGCCATCGGCCCTCCCCAGTGAGAATAGCAGAGAAAATGGAGCTAAGGGGGCTCGAACCCCTGACCTATTCGTTGCGAACGAATCGCTCTCCCAACTGAGCTATAGCCCCTTACGTTTGTTTAGCAGTATGACTTACCAAATGAAATCTTCTATTAGCCGGCAACCCTTGCTTTGGTTATTCAGCGCCTTCTGTAGCCGAAAACTTAATGCGCCTTTGCCATCAAAATGACAGGCATCAATCCACAGGATCACATCCGAAGACGGCACGTAAGCCAGGACAACGTCAACTTCATGAGCAGAGTATGCCTGGAATCGTATTCTGCCGTAGCTGCCGGAAGCGAGCCGCACCCAGACTGCACCAGGCTGATCCGTACTACCGCAATACTTTACCTGGGCGCGGTACAACCTGCCTTGATAATCAAGAATGAGGTCGTACCGTGTCCCCTCCGTGACGGGCTTGCTGACGGTAGCCCCCTTTTGGATGGCCCGGATGGTGGCCTTCAGAGTGGCGATCTCAGCCTTCTCAGAGGGTTTCATGTTGCCTCCCTGCAAACCCAAGCTCCTCTGCCCACGACGACATTATTGTAGCGCAGGCCGCAGGCGTTTGTCAAGCCTTACTCCGTGTTCATCGCTGGCCCAAAAGGCCGCGCCAGCACGGAACGGAGTGGATTGCCCGGATTTCACCGGAGCGGCAGGAGGTCATGCGGCGACTGGAGAACAAGGCCACATGACAACTCGATACCTTCCCTCCCTTGACCCCGCCCAGGCGCTCTACACGATGCCGCTGGGCAGCATTCGCCCGCGCGGCTGGCTGCGGGACCAACTGCGAATCCAGGCCGACGGCCTGAGCGGGCACCTGGACGAGTTCTGGCCCGATGTGGCGCGCTCCAAGTGGATCGGCGGCGACGCCGAGGGCTGGGAGCGCGGCCCCTACTGGCTGGACGGCATCGTGCCCCTGGCCGTGCTGCTCGACGACGACCGGCTGCGCGCGAAGGCGCAGCATTGGATAGATTACATCCTGACCCACCAGCACCCCGACGGCTGGCTGGGGCACAAGGACGACCCACATGAAGGCTCCGGCGAGATCGTGCTGGATCCCTGGCCGATCTTCGTCTTGAACAAGGCCCTGGCGCAGTGGCACGAGGCGGCGGGCGACCCGCGCGTCCTGCCGGCGATGGCGCGGGTGCTGCGCCGCGTGGACGCCCTGCTGGACGAGAAGCCGCTGGACAGTTGGGCGAAGATGCGCTGGCCGGACCTGGTCTGGGGCGTCCGCTGGCTCCACGCACGCACCGGCGAGGAGTGGCTGCTACGGCTGGCGGAGAAGGCGCAGGCACAGGGCTACGATTGGCGGGCGCACTTCGCCGACTTCGCCTACACGGGCAAGCAGACGCGCTGGGTGCTGGAGAACCACGTTGTCAACCACGCGATGGCCCTGAAGGAGCCGGCGGTGCGCGCCCCGTTCTCCCCGGACGGGGCCGAGGTCGCGGCCCGGTGGATGGCGATCCTGGACCGGTATCACGGGCAGGCCACCGGCATCTTCACGGGCGACGAGAGCCTGGCCGGTTTGAACCCGTCACAGGGAACGGAATTGTGCGCCGTCGTGGAATATCTGTTCTCGCTGGAGACGCTGCTGGCCGCGTTCGGGACGCCCGCCTTCGCCGACCGGCTGGAGCGGATCGCCCACAACGCCCTGCCGGCGACGTTCACCACGGACATGTGGGCGCACCAGTACGTCCAGCAGGCCAACCAGGTGGCCTGCAAGCTCGCGCCGGACGGTGAGCGCATCTACACCAACAACGGCCCCGACGCCAACCTGTTCGGCCTGGAGCCGAACTTCGGTTGCTGCACGGCGAACATGCACCAGGGCTGGCCCAAATTCGCGGCGAGCCTCTGGATGGCGACACCGGGGGGCGGCCTGGCCGCCGTCGCCCTCGCCCCCTCGGAGGTGCGCGCCGCCGTTGGGGAGAAGGGCGTGGAGGTCACGGTGACGGAGGACACGGAGTACCCGTTCCGCGACACCGTCCGCTTCACGGTTCAGGCTGGCGCGCCGGTGCGCTTCCCGCTCCAAGTCCGGGTCCCCGGCTGGGCGGCGGGCGCGACGGTCACGGTCGGGGAAGATGCGCCGCAGGCGGTCGAGGCGGGGACGTTCCACACGCTGGATCGGGAGTGGACGCCGGGCGAGACGGTGACGCTGCGCCTGCCGATGCCGCTTCGCCTGGAACGGCGCTTCCACAATGCCGTCTCGGTTGCGCGCGGCACGCTGGTGTTCGGCCTAAAGATCGGCGAGGAGTTCCGTCACCTGCGCGGCGAGCGGCCCCACGCGGACTACGAGGTTTTCCCGGCCACCCCTTGGAATTACGGCCTGGCACTGGAAGGCGAGGACGCGGCATCCCGTATCAAGGTCCAGGAGGCGTCGGTCGGCCCGCGCCCGTTCGCGCCCGAAACCGCCCCGGTGACGCTGACGGTTCCGGCGCGGCGTGTGCCGGAGTGGACGCTCCAAGACAACTGCGCCGGCCCCCTGCCGCCCGGCCTGGTCGCGTCCGACGCGCCGGAGGAGCCGGTGACGCTGGTTCCCTACGGCAGCACCCACCTGCGCGTCACCGAGTTCCCGACCGTCGCGGGGTAGAGGACCTACCCCTGGCCGCAAGCGGCCTGTCCCCTCCCTGTCAGGGAAGGGGGAAGAGAGGGGGCTGTGACAGTGACTTCTCCTCTTTCCCTTCCCTGACAGGGAGGGGACCGCCGCGACAGCGGCAGGGGTAGGTCCTTCCTAATGCCCGTGCCCGCACCCGGACCCATGCGGCTCCAGGGCGCAGTAGAGGGTTTGGGAGTCGACGCGGCAGCCGTCCGCGCCGGGGAGCTCGGTCTGGATGGTGGCGTGGCCGATGCCGAAGTCGTCGTGCAGGCGCGTGTTAAGGGCGCAAACGACCTGTGCCGCCTCGGCGAGCGTGCAGGCTTCGGGCAGGACGACGTGGCAGGAGAGGAAGTGGATGCCGTCGCCGACGGTCCAGACGTGCAGGTCATGGACATCGCGGACGGGCGGCACGGCGTTCATCGCCGCGACCAGGGCGGCCACGTCCAGGTCCTTGGGCGCGCCTTCCAGCAGGATGTTGGTCGCGTCCCCGATGATGCCCCAGGACGAATAGAGGATAAAGAGGGCGATCAGCACGGACACGACGGGGTCGGCCAGAGTCCAGCCGGTGAAGCGGACGACCGCCCCGGCGATCAAGACGGCGAGCGAGGAGAGGGCGTCGCCGGCCATGTGGACGTAGGCGGCGCGGGCGTTGAGGCTATGGTGGCTGTCGCCCCGGAGCCAGTACGCGATCACGGTATTCATCAGCAGGGCGACGGCGGCGACGGCCATCATGGTCGTCCCGGCGGGCGCTTCGGGGTGAACGAAGGCGCGGACGGCTTCGGCGAGGATGGCGAGGGCGATCACGACCAGGGCGGCGGCGTTGGCAAGCGCCGTCAGGATGGCGACCCGGTGGTAGCCGAACGTCCGCCCCGCGCTGGCGGGCCGCCGCGCCACCCAGACGGCGTAGGCCGCCAGCCCCAGCGCCAGCGCGTCGCTGGCATTATGTCCCGCGTCCGACAGCAGCGCCAGCGACCGCGCCCGCCAGCCGAACCCGGCCTCCACGATGACAAAAATAAGGGTCAGAGCGAGCGATAGCCAGAGCTTGCCCCCGGAAGTCGCCCCATGCGTATGTCCAGCCATGCCGCTATTATAGCACACGATCACCCCCGACTCTCTCCTTCTTAACCATCTCACCCTGTTCCATAGACAGTTGATGACACGGCCGGAGGCAACGGCCAATGATTGCAGCGGCAGAGGGCCACAAGCTACGAATTGCGTGTGAAAAAGGTCACAGCGTTCGGGCGGCGATGCGGTATACTAGGGGTGATCCTGACGGGCGGCGGTTCTGTTGGGAGGGAAGGTTCGCAGGACCCGCGCGCCCGCCGTTGATCGCCGCAAACCGGAAAGGGTCCGTCGGGGATGATGCATCGGGAAGCAAGCAAGTCACAGTCTCTACCACCGCTGATTTTCTGATTGGAGAACACCATGCCAGCACCACGAACGCACAAGCCGCGGCGTCCCTTCAACGACCCCGTGGCCGACCCCAAGCCCTTCATGCGGTTTGAGCCGCCGCCCCCGACCGGACGCAATACGCTCAAGCTGCCGCTGCGCGTCGTCATGCCCGAAGCCGCCCAGGCCATCCAGCAGGCGGGCAAGATCGTCTTCCACGCCGTCGGCGACGTGGGCGGGGTCCACGGCACCGAGGCCCAGCGGGCGATCTCCGACGTGATGGAGTCGCAGATCACCGGGACCGTGCAGACCGGGCAGCCGACGGACACGGCCACCGACTCCCCCAGCGGACAGGGCGGCAGCCCGCCGGCCCCCGGCGCCGACCCCGCCAACGACCCGCAGGTTGACCCCGGCACCGAGGTCCCCGCGCCGGGGCAGCCGGCGTTCCTGTACCTGCTCGGCGACGTGATCTACTTCAACGGGCAGAGCACGCTCTATCGAGAACAGTTCTACGACCCGTACAAGTTCTACCCCGCGCCGATCTTCGCCATCCCCGGCAACCACGACGGCGACACCCAGGTACATCAGAACGATCTGCCGGACACTGAGACGACGCTGACCGGGTTCGTGATGAACTTCTGCGACACGCAGCCGCGGCACCTGTACCCCTACCGGGAGACGATGACCCAGCCCTACGTCTACTGGACGCTGGACGCGCCGTTCGTGACCCTCATCGGCCTGTACTCCAACGTGGAGGGGACGCTGGACGGGCGCGGCAACGTTGAGCAGCAGCAGTGGCTGACCGACCAGCTCAAGGCCGCCGACCCGGCGAAGAGCGTCATCATCGCCGTCCACCACCCGCCCTACTCGCTGGACAACGACCACGGCGGCTGCCCCGACATTGACGCGGCGCTGGACCAGGCGATGGCCGACTCCGGGCGCATGGCCGACGCCGTGTTCTCCGGCCACGTCCACAACTACCAGCGGTTCACGCGGACGTTCCAGGGCCGCCAGATACCCTACGTGGTCGCGGGCGCGGGCGGCTACGCCAACAGTTCCAAGGCCATGCACAAGCTGCAGACGGACGACGACGGCAATTTGCCCCCGACGGGACAGCCGACCACGCGCGCGGACGTGACGTTTGAGGCGTTCAACCAGGACAACCCCGGCTTCCTGCGGCTGACGATTGACGACGGGGCGAAGACGCTGCGGGCGGAGTATTTCCTGGTGCCGTTTGACGACAGCGCGCCCAGCCTCGCGGACTCCTTCACGCTGGACTTGAACGCGCACACGGTCGCCAGTCCGTAGGCCAGTCGTCCGGGCTGGAGAGGCAGTCAGCGAGTGAATTCGCCGCTGGGTCGCCTTCGGCGGACTGTCCGCCTTCGCGGACAAGGAGAGGTCCGCCGGGCCCATCTTGTGTCCGCGTAGGCGGACACTCGGCGTCCGCGCCATCAGCGGCGAGTTCATTCGCTGTCTTCTTCATTCGCCGGCACAGTTCCGCATTTTTTCATGCCGGTGGCGATCAGGGCTTCCGGCTAGAGTGGCTCGATCAGGATCTCGCCGCCTTCGGTGGCTTCGACGTGGAGATGGTTGCCATCGATCAGGAGCATACCGAGGAGTGGATTGCCGTCCAAAACCAGCACCTCCGTCGGGCGCGGCTCGTCGTCCCAGTTCAGCGAGACTTCGTAGACGGCGTGACGCTCCTCCTGGCCGTTCGGCATGAGCACGTAGCGACTTTCCCAAAAGGCCGCGTCCATCTGCCGGAGCAGGGACGGGGGCAGGGCCAACTCCCCTTCAAAGCCGGTGTCAACGACAAACTCCACGTCCACGGGGCCGCGCGGGCCGGGCAGCGTGAGACGGACGCGGGGCGAGTGGTCACGGACACGGCCGAGAATCATACGCCCGCCTCCGGCTCCGCCGGCGCGTCGCCGGGCCGTTGCGCGTCCCGGAACTGCGCCTGCATTCGTCCGGCGAGGATGCGGGCGGCCAAGGCGAAGTCGGGCGTAGGGCCGACGCGCAGGGTGATGTAGCCCCCCTCCGGGTGGCGCTGGCGCATGGCGCGGCTGGCGTGGGTGGGCGTGGAGCCGAGGAGGTAGTCGCCGGAATCGGGGTGGATGGCGAGGCCCTCGCCGTCGTGTTCCGGCTCCAGTCGCGCCCTCAGCGTGTTCTGATAGAAGGCCAGGGCGCGCGCGGCGAGTTCGGGGCTTCCGGCGGGCAGACCTTCCGGATCAGACGGGGGCGGCTTGCTGGTGGACATGGAAAAACCTCCTGGGAGAATTATACCACGGGGGAGGGCGAATGCGAGGGGGCGAACACAAGGTTCACCATTATGGTCTGAGGCGTTCGGGGCGGGGATGTGCCTGGGCGGCGGCGAGGAAGTGCTTCACGTCGGCGACGTGCTGGCCGTGGGGGAAGCGCTGCAGGTACTGCCGCCAGAGGGCGGTCGCTCTGGCCGCGTCGCCCAGGTCGAAGGCGTAGACGATGCCCTGGTTGAGCAGGCTGTTTTCGTGGGCGGGGTCCTCGCGCTGGGCGGCCTGATATTGTTCCAGCGCCTTCTGCGGCTGGCGCAGGTTGCGGTAGGCCGTGCCGAGGTCGGTGCGGACGTCAGGGTTGTCCAGGCCGCCGGCGATGGCCTGGGTGTAGTCGGCGACGGCTGTGGGCCAGTCCTTGCGGTCAAAGGCGGCGTTGCCGGCGACCAGGGCCTTTCCGGATCCCCCAGAATTGGGGGCCGGGGGGGCTGACCGGGCCGTTTGTAGGGCCGGGCGCAGGGCAAGGTAGGTGACGCCGGAGCCGAGGGCAGTGCCGCACAGGGCGGCGAGGGCGACGGCCACCAGCCCCCTCACCCCCGGCCCCTCTCCCCCGTGTGGGAGAGGGTAGGGATCGGTACGGCGGCGTGTCTTGCGGGGCATAGACGGCTACGCCCCCACCGGGGATGGAATTTTCGCCGCGCCGTTGATGGACTTGGCCTGGCCGTTGCTGGAACCGTTGCCGGACAGGGGTGTCCGGCCCGCCAGAGCTCGGGCGCGGGCGGCGACGGCGTCGGCAGTGAGGCCGGCCTCGGCGCGCAGGACGGGGACCGGGCCGTGCTCGATGAAGTGGTCGGGCAGGCCGATGCGGGCGGTCGGGACGGCCAGGCCGTGGTCGGCCAGCAGTTCCAAGACGACGGAGCCGAAGCCCCCCTGGAGGACGCCGTCCTCCACCGTCACGACGCGGCCGCAACGATGGGCGGCAGCGAGGACGGCATCGGCGTCCAGCGGCTTGCAGAAGCGGGCGTTGAGGACGGTGGCGTGCAGGCCCTCGGCTTGGAGTTGGTCGGCGGCGGCCAGCGCGATCTCGACGCCGGCCCCCAGCGCAATCAGGGCTACGTCAGGGCCGTCGCGCAGGGTCTCGGCGCGGCCCATCTCGATCTCGGCTCCCCCCGCCCCCAATTCCGGGGGAGCCGGAGGGCTGCCGCCGCGCGGGTAACGGACGGCGATGGGGCCGGCGCTGTAGGCGAGAGCGAAGCGGGTCATGGCGCGCAGCTCGTCCGTGCTCTTAGGGGCCATCACGACCATGTTGGGAACGCAGCGCAGGTAGGCGAGGTCGAAGACGCCGTGGTGCGTCCCGCCGTCGTCGCCGACCAGGCCGGCGCGGTCCAAAAAGAAGCGCACGGGCAGGTTCTGCAGGGCGACGTCATGGATAATGGGGTCGTAGGCGCGCTGCAGGAACGTGGAGTAGATGGCGCAGACGGGCTTCATGCCCTCAGCGGCCAGCCCGGCGGCGAAGGTGACGGCGTGCTGCTCGGCGATCCCGACATCGAAGAACCGCTCCGGGTGGAGCTTCTGGAACTTGTTGAGGCCGGTGCCGTCTGGCATGGCGGCGGTGATGCCGATGATCTGGTCGTCGGTCTCGGCCAGATCGTTCAGGGTCTCGATAAATGCCTGGGTGTAGGAGACGCCCGCCGTCTTGGACTCCACCTTGCCGTCATCCGGGCTGAACTTGGCAAGCCCGTGATAGGTGCGGCTGTCGGCCTCGGCGTAGGGGATGCCCTTGCCCTTGACGGTGAGGACGTGGACCAGCACCGGGCCTCTCAGGTGCCTGACGTGCCGGAAGGTGTTGATCAGCGACTCGACGTTGTGGCCGTCCACCGGGCCGATGTAGGTGAAGCCCATCTCCTCGAAGAGCAGGCCGGTGTGGGGAGGGGTGGCGAAGTGGGTGGCGGCGTGCTTGGCGGCCTGGGCGGCCTTGTAGACCTGCTCGGAGCCGACCGGCAGTCCCCGGATCATCCCCTTGGCGGTGTTCTCGGCGGCCTGATAGAGGGGCTGCATCCGCAGCTTGGCCAGATAGGTGGCGAGCGCGCCGACGTTCTCGGCGATGGACATCTCGTTGTCGTTGAGGACAACGGTGATGTCGGTGCCGTCGGCGGCGGCGTTGTTCATGCCTTCCAGGGCCAGGCCGCCGGTGAGCGCGCCGTCGCCGATCAGGGCCAGCACGGACTCGCGCCCCCCCCGGAAGTCGCGCGCCTTGGCGAAGCCCATCGCCGCCGAGATGCTGGTGGAGGCGTGGCCCGCGCCGTAGAGGTCGTAGGGAGACTCGTCGCGGCGCAGGAAGCCGGACAGCCCGCCGTGCTGGCGGATGGTGGGGAGCCGCTCGCGCCGCCCGGTGAGTATCTTGTGGACATACGCCTGGTGGCCGACGTCCCAGATCAGCTTGTCCTTGGGGATATCATAGACGTTGTGCAGCGCCAGGGTCAACTCGACGACGCCCAGGGAGGGGGCGAGGTGGCCGCCGGTCCTGGAGACGCATTCGGTGAGGTAGGAGCGGACCTCGGCGGCGAGGGCGCGCAATTGGTCGGCGCTAAGGGCCTTGACATCGGCGGGGCTGTGGATGCGATCGAGCAGGGGCAAGGTCTCCGGGCGGTCTTTGTCCATCAGGGTACTTCTTTCTGAGGGCACGGCTCTGGGTCTATGATACCCCCGCTGCCCCGCGCTGTGTCAATCGGCGGCACGACTTTATTACTTTGTTTCACAAAGTAGTTTGGAGAAGTATAGCACGAGGAGGCGGGGGTTGTCAAGAGCGGAAAGGTGAAAACTCCGGCAAAGAAGAGCAGGGGGACGTGTTCTCTTTCCTGCCGGAGAGTTCACCCCCCGTGAGGAGGGGCGGCCCGGTGGGGCCGCCCTTTTGCCGTTACTTGGCGGGGGCATATTTGCCGGTGTAGGTGCCGGCGATGACCAACGCGCCGGTGCCGGGCTGGAGGTACTTCTTGGCGGCGGCGTTGACTTGATCGGTCGTGATCGCGCGGTAGTAGCCGTTGCGCTTCTGGATGTAGTCCAGGCCCAGACCGTAGATCTGGGCGATGAGGAGCTGGCCGGCGACGGCCCCGTTGGTGGACAGGGTGACGGGGTAGGAGCCGGTGAGGAAGGAGACGGCCTGCTGCACCTCCTGCGGCGTCACCCCCTGGTCGTGCAGCGCCGCGAGCTGTCGGTCCATCTCGGCGACGGCGGCGTCCACGTTGACCGGGTTCGCGCCGAATTCCACCTCAAACGGCCCCTCCCCCAGCGAGGCGGCGGTCTCGGCGTAGATGCCGTAGACCAGGCCCATCCTGTCCCGGACGTTGGTGGCCAGGCGGGAGGCCAGGCCGGTGCCGCCGCCCAGGATCGTGTTCAGGACGACGACCCGGTAGAAGTCCGGGTCGGTGCGCTTGAGCCGGCCCGGATAGCCGTAGCGCACGTCCACCTGCGCCTTGTCGGGAACCGGGATCACGACCGTCCGGGCGGGGCCG
The DNA here is from genome assembly GCA_019239955.1 of Armatimonadota bacterium. Lineage (GTDB taxonomy): Bacteria > Armatimonadota > Armatimonadia > Armatimonadales > Capsulimonadaceae > JAFAZD01. The sequence continues at coordinate 14,282 of JAFAZD010000338.1, forward strand.
GGGGCCGGGGGAACGTCGGGGATGGCGATGCCCGGCAGGTTGCCTTTCTTCGGCCAGTCGCCGAAGTATTTCGTCACCTGCGCGATGGCGTCCTGGGCGCTGACGTCGCCGACGATGGTGAGGATCATCTTGTCGGGCGCGTAGTGGGCGGCGTGGAAGCTGACCAAATCCTGGCGGGTGACGCCCTTGAGGAAGGCGGCCTGTTCATCCAGGGTCGGGCTGTGGAACGGGTGGCCGGGCGGGTAGAGCGCGTCATCAAAGGCGATCTGGGCGAGCGCGCCCGTCTCCGAGCGCGCCTCCTCGATGCCGGCCAGCGCCTGAGCGCGGGCCTTGTCCAGCTCGTCCGCCGGGAAGGTCGGGCGGCGCAGCTCGTCGGCGAGCACGTCCAGCATCAGCGGGAAGTCTTTGGTCAGGGAGCGCCCGTCGAGCGAGGCGTACTCCTCGCCGCCGCCCACGTCCGCCGTCGCGCCGACGTTCTCCAGCGCCCGGGCGATGTCCAGCAGGGAGCGACGCTGCGTGCCGCGCGAGAGCTGTTCGGCGGTGAAGTCAGCGAGGCCGCGCTGCGTGGGCGGGTCAAAGACGCCGCCCGCCGAGAGAATCGCGCCGCTGAGGGAGATGGTCGGGTTGGCGTGATTCTCCTGGACGATCACAGTCAGGCCGTTGGGCAGGACGACGCGGGTGGGCGTGGGGGTCTTGGCATTCTGGTCGAAGGTGCCGCCGGAAAGAACCCCTCCCGTCCCGGCAAGCCGGTCCACCCTCCCCGAAGCGGAGAGGGGTGAATGAACCGAGGCGCAAGCCCCTTGACCCTCATCCTCTCCCGTTTCGGGGGAGGTGGCGAGCCTCGGCGAGCCGGAGGGGGTTCCGGGAGTCCGGTAATAATCCGCCGGGGGGACGCGGGCGGGCCGGAAGCGGGCGACGGGGGGCGTGGTCGCGCTGCCGCCGAGGCTCGGGGGCGGCGCGGCCTCGCCGTTGGCGGGCGAGATCGGCTCGAAGTAGCCGACCGTGCGGTTGCGGGCCGTGAGATACTTCTGCGCCACCCGCTGCACGTCCGCCCGAGTCACTTTCCGCAGGTTCGCCAGGTACGTCTCGCCGAAGCGCCAGTCGCCCTTCATGGCGTTCTCGCCCAGTGTCTCGCCCTGCTCCTGCACCGAGTCCTTGCCGAAGATGTAGCCGGCCTCGGCCTGGTTGATGGCGCGGGTCAGCTCCTCGTCGCTGATCGGGGTCGTTTGCAGGTGCGTGACCTCCGCCAGCAGCGCCTTTTCCAGATCGGCGTTGGTATGGCCGGGCTGGGCGACGGCGCTCAGGAAGAGCAGGTCCGGGTCGCGCAGTCCGTAGTCGTTGGCCTCCGCGCCCGCCGCCAGGCCCGTCTGCTCCAGGTACTGGAACAGGCGCGAGGTGCGGCCCGCGGAGAGCACTGTCTCCAGCACGTCAATCACGTAGCGGTCCGGGTCGCCGAAGCCGGGGATATGGTAATCGATCTCGATCTGCGGTGCCGTACCGGCACGGCGGACGATGACCCGGCGCTCACCCTCCTGGTCGGGTTCGGGCGTGATGAAGTGCTGCGCGATGGGATGGGGCTTGATGGGCCCGAAATATCGGCGCGCCATGTCCAGCGCCCTGGCCGTATCAAAGTCGCCGACGATCACGACGACGGCGTTGTTGGGCGCGTAGTAGTTTTTGTAATAGGCGTACATCTCGTCGCGCGTGAAGTTCTCGATGTCCGCCTTGAACCCGATGGTCTCCCAGCGGTAGGGGTTGACCTGGAAGGCGGCGAGACGGACGGCCTTGCCGAGCGCCGTGCCGGGGTCGTTCTCGCCGGCCTCGTACTCGGAGCGCACCACAGTCATCTCCTTCTGGTGCTGGGCCTCGTCGTAGAGCGAGTTGACCATGCGATCCGACTCGATCTGCATCGCCAGTTCCAGCCGGTCGGAGGCAAGGGTCTCGTGGTACTCGGTGCGGTCAAAGGAGGTGGAGGCGTTGAAGTCCGCGCCGTTGTTCTGCAGGGTTGAGCTGATGACGCCGGGGCCGCGCGACCTGGTGCCCTTGAACATCATGTGCTCCATCAGGTGGCTCATCCCGGTCTGGCCGACCTGCTCGTCCACCGAGCCGACCTTGTAGTAGACGGAGAAGTAGACGACGGGCGCGGCGTGGACCTCCTTGGTGAGCACGGTGAGGCCGTTGGGCAGGGTTGCCTCCTGGATGCCGTTCAGCGAGATCGGCTTGCCGGCGGCGAGGTTCTGCCGGATCATGTCGGCGGCGCTGGTCTCCTGCGGCGTCGGAAAGGCGGCGGGGACGGTGCGCTGGGACTGGGCCGGCGGGGCGGCCTGGAACGGCGCGGCTCCCAGCAGCAGGGCGAGGGGGAGCAGGGGCTTACGGATGGTCATGGACTGACGAGTTCCTTGCTAATGGACGGTGGTGAATGCAAACAGTGTACCCGGCGTGGCCGCCGCTTCGCGCGATGCGGCCCGGCGTCATTTCCCGCCTCGGCGGCTCTGCCAGAGGCGGAACACGGCGTACAGGGCTGCCAACCCGCCCAGGCAGACCAGGGCGTTCCCCAGCAGCAGGGTGGCGTGCCCCCCCGGCGCGCGGGGGTGCTGCGCGCCGACCAGGGTGACGCCGACGCCGGCCAGCCACAGGAGGAGGCCGACGCCTCCGGCCCGCGCCCATGCCATCCGGCGCTGCGGGGGCTGCCTGCGCCAGTGATAGAGCAAAAACGGACAGGCCAGGAGCGTCAGCGCCCCCAGTGGGAGCGAGAGGGCGAAGATGAGGTGACTGAGTGCGGTCTGCGGCGATGGGTGCATGAATCCCTCCCACGGGAGAGCGCGGGCGGCCAAACTAGGCCGAATCCTTAACGGTCTTCGCCCGCTCCAGCATGAACTGGCGGTCGTTGTGTCTCTGCGACCAGAAGACACTGTCCGGCCACCGCCGCTCCTGACGGTAAAAGGCCGCACAATGACCCAGATAGGCCGCGAAGACCGACCGCATGGACCGTTCGTACTCGCGCAGGGCGTCCTCGTTCCCGGACAGATGGGCGGCAAGCGCCCGCCCCGCTTCCCAGCCGGAAGCCAGCGCATGGAAAATTCCCTGCGAGGAGAGTGGGTCAAAGGAGAGGGCGGCGTCCCCGGCGGCCAGCCAGCCCTCGCCCGCCCAGCGCTCCAGCCGGGCCGTGTGCGCCGCCGTCGCCCACGGCCGGGCCGCCAGTCGGCAGCCGCACCCCGAAAGGCGGGCGCGGATGTGGCGGGTCTGTCCCAGCAGGGCGGCAAAGCCCGCCGCACCCGCCGCCGTTCGCCCGGTCGGTTCGCCGGCGTCCGTCAGGTACGCGACGATGCGGCCGCCGCCGGGCAGGGCGGACGTGTACCACCAGCCGTCCGGAGCGGCCTCGATCAGCGTTACCGTATCCCCGCCGTCCGCCGCATCCTCTCCAGCGTGTCGGAAGAGCGCCACGTGCCCGACCAGCCGGTCATATCGAAGACGTTTCACCCCCTGCCGCCGCGCCAGCCAGCTCGCGCGCCCGGTGCAGTCCAGTAGCCACGGAGCAAAGATTTCCAGAGTTCCTGCCGCGCAGGTGCCCGCCAACCGCCACCGTCCCGCCCCGACCCGCGCGACCTCGGAGATGGACGCACGATGATAAACCACGGCTCCCGCATCCCCGGCTGCGTCCCGGATCAAGGTGTCGAAGGCCCGCCGATCCAGGCGCCAGCCATGCCCGTTGGGGTCCCGGAGGAAGTCCATCTCTTCCAGTTCATCACTGCCCCAGGCGAACTGGTTGCCGTAGCAGGGCCGGTGCGGCCCGGCCAGAAAGCGGTCCATCACGCCCAGCAGGTGGAGCAGCGGACGGGCCGCCGGCGGCAGACTTTCCCCGGCCGGGAACGCCGGGCCGGCGCCCCGGTCCGCCAGCGCCACTCGACGCCCCGCGCGCGCCAGCGTCAGGGCGGCCGCCGATCCCGCCGGCCCGCCGCCTAAGACGATCGCGTCGTACACGGGCTACCCCCCCGATGGCGGCAGGTGGCGCGTGACCTTCTCCGTCGGGCCGATGACGGCGTTGTGTCCCACAGGCACATCACCTGCAATCTGCGGCGGCGACTCGACGTACAGGACCGGCGGAAAGGCGGCGGTGTCGGTGGGCCCCGGCTGGCGCTCAATCACGCCGAACCTGCCGAAGCTCGTCACCATCTGGTTGATCTGCGTCAGGTGCGCGCCCGTCAGCACGCGCAGCCAGGAGGACCGATGGTGGAAGGCGTCGGAGCGCGCCTGCGCGCCCTTGCTGCTGTCCAATACCGCCTCGTAATCGGCGCGGGAGAGCACGTGGTTGGGCACACGGGCGGGCCAGAAGGTCGGAAGGTAGGGGTCGATCTCCGGGTGATAGCCGGATCGGCAGCTGGCCGTGTCCGTCTGCCACGGCACGGCCATCCAGCGGGTGAGGTCCCCTGGGCCGCTCGCCGCCAGCGGTCCGGTCTGGCTGACCGCGATGCCGGGCGTCAGCGTGTCGCCGAAGTCCGGCTCCGATTGGCCCGCGGGACGTCGCCGGATGCGGAACGGGCCGGAGTATAAGATGGCGTGGCGCATCGGCCAGGTCATCTCGCAGCCCGGATGGAAGGGGCCGCCCATGCAGAAGTGCAGCGCCGCCTTGTCCAAGGCGTGGGGGCGGTCGGCCAGCGGGACGCCGCCGATGTCCTGAGGCGGGGGCGGGGCGTCCGGGTTCCAGTCCGCCGCGAAGTCGCCGTGCGCCCACTGCCGCAGACGCGCGTACTGGGTGGGCGTCAGCGCGATCATCTGGCGGGGATCGCCCGGCGTGGTGAAGGCGGCGTCGCCGTAGACCGGCGGCCAGGCCTTGGCCTCCAGAGCCGTCGCGCCGGGGTCACGGAACTGGTGGAACAGCTGCTGGCGGACGGCGTCAAAGGCCGGGTTGGGGCTGGCGAGCTTGGTCAGGAACGCCGCGCGGCTGAAGTCGTGGGGCGCCTCCCAGCCGAACTGGACGTGGAACCCGAAGTTGACCCACTGGGCGTCGCTCAGCTGCTGGAGGATCGGCAGGACGTGATCGGTGAAGGAGGGCCTGGGGACC
>JAFAZD010000388.1 GCA_019239955.1 Armatimonadota bacterium
TTAGTAGAACCAGGCTGGAATTGAAACTTTCCACTCCTCCTGCGCCTCCGCACGGATTGCCGCTTTTAGTAGAACCAGGCTGGAATTGAAACCTGTAGCCCCAGACGCGGGCGGCGGCCAGGTATGCCCTCTGGCTTTTAGTAGAACCAGGCTGGAATTGAAACCCAGACCCGCCAGAGCCAGGATATTGGTTCGGCGGCCTTTTAGTAGAACCAGGCTGGAATTGAAACATTGTATAAAGCCCTCCCCCGGTTGCAGGTAATATATTTGCTTTTAGTAGAACCAGGCTGGAATTGAAACTTTGCTATTCATGACTCTCCTCCGTCTCAGCGGGCCTTTTAGTAGAACCAGGCTGGAATTGAAACTCGCCCGCTCACGCAGTTCGGCGACCTTCAGACTGTCCAGCTTTTAGTAGAACCAGGCTGGAATTGAAACACCGGATGCTGTACGGCTACAGCCGCGCCGCCGGGGACTTTTAGTAGAACCAGGTAAAGCGCCGCCCGCGCACGGTTCTCTTCGTCTTTTAGTAGAACCAGGCTGGAATTGAAACCGCTGGTGCGAACAGCCGAGGCCGTGACTCACATCTGTTAAGGAGATGTCAGTATGGCTAGTGTATGGAGTGAACCCCTCGGGTGAGACGATCAGTTAAGGTGTGATCGTCTGGCTCTTGTCTCGCGTCTCTGTCCAGGCTTTCTCGAGCTGGTCTTCGAACTCGGCGGGCGGCAGGTAGCCCAGGCTCGAATGCAGACGCTTCCGGTTATAGACGGCCTCCAGGAAGTGGCCGATCTGCGCCCTGGCGTCGGCTAAGTTCTCGTACTCGCTCAGGTAGACCTGCTCGTACTTGAGCGTCTTCATGAAGCTCTCGGCCTGGGCGTTGTCGTAGGGGTTGCCCTTGCGGCTCATGCTGATGGCGACACCGTTCTCTTTGAGCAGGGCGGTGTACTCGCCCGAGGCGTACTGTACGCCGCGGTCCGAGTGATGCACCAGGGGCCTGCGCTCCGTCAGCGCCATCTACAGGGCCGACGTCGCCAGCGCCGCATCCAGGCGGCGGCCCAGGGACCAGCCCAGGCAGCGGCGCGAGCAGGCATCGAGGACGACAGCCAGGTAGATGAACTCGTGGCCCAGGCGGATGTAGGTCAGGTCGCAGACCCAGAGCTGGTCGGGGGCCGTCACGTCCATGCCCGCCGCCAGGTTCGGGTAGACGGGCAGCCCGTGGTCGCTGTCGGTGGTCGCCACGAACCGCCTCTTCCGCAGGCACAGCAGGTTGTCCTCGCGCATGAGCCGCAGGACGCGCTTGTGGTTGGCCTGGACGCCCTGCCGATGCAGTTGCTTGGTGATACGGCGGTAGCCGTAGCAGGAGCACTCCAGCGCGACGCGCTGGATGTGTTCGCGCAGCGCCGCATCTGCGGCGGTCGGCTCAGGTGCCGCCAGGCCACGGTAATAACAGGCGCGGGAGAGGCCTGCCATCTGGCACAGGTTTGAGAGCGAGCCGCCTTGGGCCGCGGCCTCCTGGATCGCTCGGCTCATGGCTTTGCCTCCTGACGCTGCTGCTCCTGGATCGCCAAGACTTTTTTTAAGAAGCTGATCTCGACCGTCTGCTGGCCGATCAGCCGCTCCAGCTCGGCGATCTTGGCCTCCTGGGTGTAGGCATGGCCGTTGCCCTGAAAGGCATTCTGAGCGTACTGCTCGTGCAGGCGCTGCCACTTGCCGATCAGGTTGGGGTGCAGGTCGTGCTCACGGGCGGCCTGGGCGATGGACTTGCCCGCCTGCACTTCGCGCAGCACTTGCTGCTTGAACTCTTTGGTAAAGGTGCGTCTCTTGAGGCTCATGGTCGGTGGCTTTCCTTTCGGAGTATACCACCTTAACTTTTTGTCTCACTAAAGGGGTGCAGTCCATATCATCGCTTCTTTTAGTAGAACCAGGCTGGAATTGAAACAACACGGTAGATTGGGCGCAATGCGGGGGCACACTGCTACAACTTTTAGTAGAACCAGGCTGGAATTGAAACATGGGATTGCTTGCACGCCTGCCATGACCCGCGCCCCTTTTAGTAGAACCAGGCTGGAATTGAAACGCGCACGTCCCGCGCCGGCACGTCCCGCGTGAACCGCCCGTCTTTTAGTAGAACCAGGCTGGAATTGAAACGTGGGGCAAGGGCGGGAGCGTCCTGCTCATTCTGGCAGCCTTTTAGTAGAACCAGGCTGGAATTGAAACTAGCCTCCGGCCTCGCCGCGCCCTACTATGAGGACGCCGTCTTTTAGTAGAACCAGGCTGGAATTGAAACCCATCTCAGTAACCCGCCTGCGGAGCGGGCCCCAGCACCTTTTAGTAGAACCAGGCTGGAATTGAAACAATGCCTTGCCGGCACTAAGCGCGGCGATCAATAAAGCGACTTTTAGTAGAACCAGGCTGGAATTGAAACAACCGTTATGGCTTATGGATAGGGTCAACGCCGGAATATTCTTTTAGTAGAACCAGGCTGGAATTGAAACAATGCCATCTCCCCGAAGTTGGCGATGAGCCAACGACAGCTTTTAGTAGAACCAGGCTGGAATTGAAACGCAGGACTGGGGAGGGTCATGATGATATGCCTGTGTGAGTCTTTTAGTAGAACCAGGCTGGAATTGAAACCTGGGGGAGTGGGGGCCGTCGAGCCTGGGGGCGGCTCCTTTAGTAGAACCAGGCTGGAATTGAAACTGTGGACGAGGTGACGCGCGCCCCCAACGACCGTGAGCTTTAGTAGAACCAGGCTGGAATTGAAACAGAGCGGCAAAAGTTCGTCCAGGGCATCCTGCGCTTCAATTTATAGGAGGACCAGGTTGGAATGGAAATACTGATTAGGGCCTTGTCAAAATACGATTAGGCGAAGGCGACGCTTGGTTGCCCCAGTTGCCCGCGCAGGTAGTCCGAGAGCAGGCCCTTCTTGATCTGATGCACCGTCCGGTGCGTGCGGTAAGCCAGGTCCTTCAGGCACACCCAGACCGGAACGCTGGCGCAGACGTGGTCGCGCCGGGAGCGGCCCCGCCTGGGAGCGGTTGAGGCGGCACTCGCGGCGCTCGATGCCCGTGAGTTGCTTCTGCTCCCGGTGAAACTCTCGACCTTCCAGCGGCGGGCGCTCTCCTTTTGAGCCCCCGCCGTGTCGCCCTGAGTGTCATCATTGGTGACGTCTTACGCAAAAACAATTGAGAAAGCCCTACTGATTACACAAAACCAACAAGGGCAGGCCAGGGGCGAAGGCGGAGAGGCGTGCCGAGAGTACGTTCTTCCGGATGTTCTTCGGCGCGCGTGATAAAGAGATGGACGGGTGCGGCGGCCCGGGAGATCCCGGGCCGCGCAGGAAAGGCGCCCCGGCGTGTCGAACACAGCGGCAGGCCGAGGGAGGCGAAGCGCGGCCCCGGGGCGCACGGGCCGTGACGATCCGGCCCCGGAAGCCTGGCCGGGAATAAATTCCGCCGATCATCGCCGGCGGCCGAACCCAAATGGCCTCGCCGCCCGTTTCACGTGTCAGGCCCCCACCGAACACGGCCCGGATGTCGGCTCCCGGGGGGCGGAGTGCAGGGCCCTACGGCCCGAAGCGAGGTCAGTATGACCGCTCCCCTTCGGAACCCGCAGGACGAGTTCCGACCAAGCGCGGACGAATTTCAGGCCGGCCCCGATGGACCGCGGGTCGGCGGGTTTGAGTGGGTGGACCTCGAGGGCGTCCGGCCGAGTGAGGCCGCCCTCCGGCTCGCGCCCGGCGACTTCGCGCTGAAGCGCCAGGTCCTGCCGATCGAGATCGACGGCAACACGCTGGTCGTCGCCATCGGCGCGCCCGAGTCGCTGGCCGCCGCCGACGACCTGGGCGTGCTGCTCCAGATGCCGACCCGGGCGGTCCTGGCCGCGCCCGCGCCGCTGCGGCAGAAGATCGAGGACATCTTCCTGGAGCGGATCCTGGCCGACCTGCCCGCCCACCGCGACGAGGGCGCCCGGGTGCCGGAGGCGGACGACGCCACCGACCTGGCCGACCTGCAGAAGATGGCGGGCGAGACCGCCGTGGTCCAGATGGTCAACCTGATCTTCGCGCAGGCGGTCCGGGACGGGGCCAGCGACGTCCACATCGAGCCCTACGAGCGGCAGATGAAGGTGCGCTACCGCGTGGACGGCATGCTGCGCGACGTCATGGGGCCGCCCAAGCGGATGCACGCCGCCGTCGTCTCCCGCCTCAAGATCCTGGGCGAGATGAACATCGCCGAGCGCCGTCTGCCGCAGGACGGGCGCATCAAACTGGTCATCGCCGGGCGCAGCGTGGACGTGCGCGTCAGCATCGTGCCGACGGTGTTCGGCGAGCGGGCCGTGATGCGCATCCTCGACAAGGGCACGGCGATGCTGGGCCTGGAGGAGTTGGGGATGCGCCCCGACACCCTGGCGCGCTTCCGCCGGACGATCCGCGCGCCCCACGGGGTCATCCTGGCGACCGGCCCCACGGGGTCGGGCAAGTCCACGACGCTCTACGCCTCCCTGCAGGAGATCTGGTCCCCGACCACCAACATCCTCACCATCGAGGACCCCGTGGAGTACCAGGTCGCGGGCATCGGCCAGATCCCCGTCCGGCCCCAGATCGGGCTGACGTTCGCCAGCGGCCTGCGCAGCATCGTCCGCCAGGACCCGGACGTCATCATGGTCGGCGAGATCCGTGACTACGAGACGGCGGAGATCGCCATCCAGGCCGCCCTCACCGGCCACCTGGTCTTCAGCACGCTGCACACCAACGACGCCGCCGGGGCCGTGACCCGCCTGCTGGACATGGGCGTCGAGCCGTACCTGGTCGCCTCGTCCCTGATCGGGGCCGTCGCACAGCGCCTCGTGCGCCGGGTCTGCCCGGCCTGCGCCGAGCCGGACGCGCCCGAATCCGAGGCCCTGGAGTCGCTCGGCATCACCGGGGCCGACTGGGCGGGCGAGCCGCCGTTCCGGCGCGGGCGCGGCTGCGACAAGTGCCTGCACACGGGCTACAGGGGCCGGGTCGGCCTGTACGAGATGTTCACCGTGGACGAGCCGCTCCGCCGCCTGACCGTCGCCCGCGCCGCGTCCTCGGAGATGAAGGACTACGCGGTCCGCGAGCACGGGATGCGGACCCTGCTGGGGGACGGCCGGCTGGCGGTGCTGGCGGGCCGGACGACGATCGAGGAGGTCGCGCGCGTCTGCGCGCGCGAGTCGATCTAGGGGGATCGGATGGCCCAGCAGACCTTCACCTACACCGCCCTGGACGCCGCCGGCACCCGCCGCGCCGGGATGCTGGACGCCGACAGCCCCGAGGCCGCCGTGGCGCGGCTGGCCGCCGAGGGGCGCTACGTGCTCGAGATCGCCGTGGCGGGCCGCGCCCGGCCGCAGGCCCCATCGTCCGGGGCGGCCGCCACGGGGCGGGTGCCCTCCCGGCAGGACCTGGCGCTGTTCACCCGCCGCCTGGCCGACCTGGCGTCGGCGGGGCTGCCGCTCGACCGCGTCCTCCAGGTGGTCGCGGAGCAGTCCGAGAGCGCCGCCCTGCGGCGCGTCGCGGAGGAGGCGCTGGCCGACGTCCGGGGCGGCCTGCCGGTCAGCCAGGCGCTGGCCAAGCACCCCCGGTACTTCGACGGCGTCTTCACGCAGACCCTGCGGGCGGGCGAGGCGAGCGGCCAGTTCGGCGAGGTCGCGGGCCGCCTCGCCGACTACCAGGAGAAGGAGGTCACCCGGCGCGGCCAGATCGTGGGCGCGCTGGTGTACCCCGGCGTGCTGGCGGCGACCGCGCTGGGGGTCATCGTCTTCCTGATCACGTTCGTGCTGCCGCGCCTGTCCGGGGTGTTCGCGGACATGGCGGACCAGCTGCCGCTCTCGACCAAGTTGCTGCTCGGCGGCTCCGACTTCGTCACGCACAACGGAATCGTCCTGGCCCTGGCGCTGGCGGGCGGGCTCGTCGGGCTGCGCGCCTGGTTCGCCACGCCCGCCGGGGCCGAGGCGCGCGACCGCCTCCTGCTGACCGCGCCCGCCATCGGGCCGGTGGTGCGCAAGGCGACGGTCTCCCGCTTCGCCCGCGTGCTGGGCACGCTGGTCTACGGCGGCGTCCCGATTCTGGAGGCGCTGGAGATCGCCGGCCTGTCGGCCAGCAACCGGGTGGTCCTGCGGAGCGCGCGGGCGGTCGAGGCCGAGGTGCGGGCCGGCCGGCCCATCGCCGAGGCCATGCGCGACGCGGGCGCGTTCCCGCCCGTGCTGACCCACATGGTCGCCGTCGGCGAGGAGACCGGCGACCTGCCCCGGATGCTCGGCCGCGTCGCCGACAGCCTGGACTTCGAGGTGGACACCGGGGTCCGCCGGCTGGTCGCCCTGCTCGAGCCGGTGATCGTGCTGACGATGGGCGTGGTCGTCGGCTTCGTCGTCCTGTCCGTAATCCTGCCCATCTATCAGGCCCAGAACCTGGTGAAATGATATAATGACATGCTGACACCCAACCCGTCCCGCGCCCGCCGCGCGTTCACCCCGCGCGCCCGCCGCGCGTTCACCCTGATCGAGCTGCTGGTGGTCATCCTGATCCTCTCGATCTTGGCCGCCCTGATCATCCCGCGCCTGGTGGGCCGCACCAGCGACGCCAAGATCGCCAAGGCCCGGAGCGACATCGCCACCATCAGCAGCCTGCTCCAGCAGTACCGCATGGACAACGACCGCTACCCGACGACCGAGCAGGGCCTGGCCGCCCTGCGCGTGCGGCCCCCCGACGCGCCGAACTGGAAGGGGCCGTACACCACCAAAGACGTCCCGCTGGACCCCTGGGGCAACCCCTACGTCTACCAGACGCCCGGGCCGGACGGCCAGGACTTCCTGATCACGTCCTACGGGGCCGACGGCGCGCCCGGCGGCGACGGGGACGCCGCCGACATCACGAGCGACCAGTGAGTCGCCCCGGAGTGAACCGCCATGAGCCACCCTGTCCGCGGACGCTGGGGCTTCACGCTGGTGGAGGTCTCCCTGGTCGTCTTCCTCCTGCTGCTGATCGCCGCCGCCGTCGTGCCGAACGTGTTCGCCCTGCTGCGCGCCCGCCGCCTGGCGGACCTGGAGGGCCGCGTCGCCCGCCTGCCGGCCGAGGCCCGCAGCGCGGCGGTGCGCGAGCAGGTCCCGGTGCGGCTGCGCGTGGACGGGGACACACTCGTCCTGGAGACCGTCGCGGCGGACGGCACGGCCGACCCGATCCGGCAGGTCGCCCTGGGCGACTCCCTCGCGGTGGACACGGTGCAGACGAACGGCCAGGCCGCCGACGCGGGGCCCTGGCGCTGGACGGCGTACCCGGACGGCAGCAGCGACGACGGCGGGATCACCTTCGTGGAGGGCGCGAAGCGCCTGTCGCTGGTCCTGCCGGCCCACGGCGACTCGCGCTGGATTCGGGGCGACCTGCCCGACCAGGACGCCGACCAGTGGCCCGCCGGCTCCCTACAGCCGCACGGCGCGTCCGGCGCCCCGGGCGCCCCCGCCACATCCGGCGGCACATCCGGCGCCGCCCCGGGCGGGTCGGCGCCCTCGGCAACGCCATGAGCAGGCACGGGAACGTGAATCGCGGCTTCACACTGATCGAGGTCCTGGTGACGACCGTGCTGGTCGGCCTCGCCGTCGTCGGCGTCCTCACGGCCATTCGCGCGGTGGGCGTCACGGAGACGCGGGTGCAGACCGCGGACCTGCTCCAGCGCCTGGCCGCCGAGAAGCTCAACGACCTGCGGCTGCTGCCCGATCCGGGACAGGCGGCGGCCGGCGGGGACTTCGCCGACCGGGGCTACCCCGACGTCACCTGGGAACTGGCCGTCGAGCAGACCGACTCCGACGCGCTGGTGCGGGTGACGGTGACGGCCTCGCGCGCCGGGGCCTCCCAGGAGTTGACCACGCTGATGTACCTCCGGCCGTCCACGGGGGCGGCGGGTGGCGCCCCCGAAGGGACGGCGCCATGAGGCAGGGCGTGAGCCAGCGAATGAATTCGCCGACGACATCGCGGCGGGGTTATTCACCGTCTCCCCTTCGGGGCGGCTCCCGCCGCCTTCAGGCGGGCCTGACGCTGATCGAGCTGCTGGTCGTGATGGTCATGACGGCCCTGCTCGCCTCGGCCCTCGGCTATGCCTTCACGGCGACGCTGACGGTCCAGCGGCTCCAGGACGAGCGCCGGGCCGGGCGGGACCGGACGGACGCCACCGAGCGGGAGATCACGCGCCTGCTGCAAGGGGCGCGGCTGGCGGACGCGCCGGCACCCGCCGCGCCCGGCACGGGCACGCCCGGCACGGCGTCGGGCGGGACGGCGGACGTCACCACCTACTTCATCGGCACCAACGACCGGGGGGCGGTCACGCAGGGGTGCAGCCGCCTGACCTTCACCACGACCGCGCCGGGCGTGCCGCTGGCGTCCCTCAGCAGCACGGACCCGTTCGAGGATCAGCAGCGGAGCCAGGGGCCGGTCGGCGGGCTGGCCGAGGTGTCGCTGGGCACCGACCCGGTCGGCGACGCGGGCGGACGGGCCGGCCTGTTCGAGCGCCTCCAGCGCCCGGGCGACGGCGACCCGACGCAGGGCGGCACCGAGAGCGTCCTCGACCCGCAGGTCGCCGCCATCGGATTCCAGTTCTGGGACGGCGTGGAGTGGCTGACGACCTGGGACACCGCCAGCGGCCCGCGCCGGCTGCCGGCCGCCGTGGAGGTGACCTACACGCTCCGGGACGACCCGGACAACACGGCCCATTTCTTCGTGGTGCCCCTCCCGGCCAGCGACGTGACCGCGCAGAATCCGGCGGCCCCCGGAGGGTCCCCGTGAGCCGCCGCCGGACGGGATACATCTTCGTGCAGGCGCTGGCGGCGGTGGCCGTGCTGGTCGCCCTGCTGGCGATGCTGGCGGCCGACCAGCGGGCCGCGTCCCAGGAGGTCCAGGACCGCCTGCGCCTGCGCCGCGCCGAGGCGGCGGCGGACGCGGCCGTGGCGCGCGCGCTGGCGACGCTCCAGAACGCCGACCCGAGCCGGGTGACGCTGAACGACGACTGGGCGGCGCTGGGCGAGGGCGGCGGCGACGCCTTCGACCTGGGCGACGGCGCGGCCTTCCGCGTGCAGGTCGTGGACGCCGGCTCCCAGGTCAACGTCAACACGGCCCCCGCGCCCCAGCTCCAGCGGCTGCCGCTCAGTCCGGCGCAGGCGGACTGCCTGCTCGACTGGCGCGAGCCCGGGGCGGGGCCGCGCGCCGACGGCGCGAAGGACGGCTATTACAACGCGCTGCCGCAGCCGTACAACGCCAGGCTCGGGCCGCTCGCCACGCTGGACGAGCTGCTGCTGGTCAGGGGCTGGACCGCCCAGATGCTGTACGGCACGACCAACCCGGACACGTCCGCGCCGCCGCTGACGGACGCACTCGGGAACGCCCAGCCGCTGGCCGCCTTCCTGACCGTGGACAGCGGCGCGCCGAACACACGGCCCGACGGGACGCCGCGCCTCAATCTGAGCCAGGGCGGGGCGGACGCGGGCGCGCTGACGCAGCTCGGGCTGAGCCCCGTGCTCGCCGGCCAGATCGGGTCCAGGCCGTTCAAAAGTTTTCAGGAGCTCTTCTCAACCCCCGGCATGACGCCGGACGCGGCGGGGCGCCTGCTGGACGCCGTGACGTTCACCGGCGACCAGCGGGTGCTCGGAAAGATCAACGTGAACACAGCCGACCAATCCGTGCTGGAGACGATCCCGGACATGACGGCGGACATCGCCGCGGCCATCGTGGCCCAGCAGGCGGCGGGGTTTGACGGCCTGGCCCAGCTCGCCGCCGTGCCGGGGATGACGCCGCAGGTGCTGGCGCAGGTCGCCGACGCCGTCACCGTCGGCGGCGACACCTGGATCGTGCGCGCCTACGGCCGCAGCGGCGGCGTGGGCGTGGCGGTCGAGGCCACCGTCGGCCTGCGCGGCGGCCGGCCCCAGGTGGTGACCTGGGAACGGCTCCGCACGGCCGGGGTGCCCGCCTGGTGGGGCTGGGACGACGCGGAGGGCGCGACGGTGGACGCCCGGGGGGGCCGGTGAGCAAGCCCCCCGCGCCGCCGCTGCACCTGGAATGGACGCCCGGCTGGGTCCGCGCCGCCGACACCGCGACGGGGCGCGTGGCCGAGGCGGACCGCCTGTCCGCCCTCGCGCCGCTCCTGAACGGGCGCCGGCGCGTCCTGGTCGGCGTGGGCCGGCCCCGCGTCTTCCTCAAGGCCGTCCGCCTGCCCCGAGCGTCCCGCGAGGACCTGCGGCGCATCGTGACGGTTCAACTCGGCAACCTGTTCCCGGTGCCGCCGGCACAGCTCGCGTTCGACTTCTTCCAGACGGACGACCAGGCCCCGGACGGCTGGCTGACGCTGGTGGCGGCGATCCGCGCGGATGACCTCCGGGAGATCCGGGTGGCGCTCAAGGTTGCCGGCCTGACCGCCGTGCGCGTCCTGCCCGTGGCGCTGGCCGCGCCCGCCGTGGCCGCCCGCGTGGGGGCGGCGGACGCCCTGGTCGCCGAACGCGGGCCGGCGGGCCTCGCCCTGGATGTGGTCGAGGGTGGCGTCCTCCACCTCAGCCGGGTGGCGCCGGACGGCAGCGACCCAGAGTGGGAGGCGCGGCGGACTCTGGCCGCCGCCCGCGCCGGTGACGCCCCTGTGATCGCCGCCGGCGCCGTCGCCCTGCCCGGCGCCGTTGTCACGGACCGCACCGCCCTGAGCCTGCTCCATGAGGCCCCGCCGTTTCACTTTGAGCTGGCCGAGGAGCGGGAGCGGGCGGCGCGGAAGCGGGCGGCCGACCGGCTGCGCCTGGCCGTCCTGCTGTTGCTGTCCGCGGTCCTGCTGATGGTCCTGGTGTGGGCGGACCGGCAGGATGCTCAGCGGGCCGTCACCCGCGCCCAGGGGGACTGGAGCCGGCAGACGACCCGTTACCAGTCCCGCCTCGACAACGAGACCGACCAACTGACCCAGATTCAGGGCGCCGGGGACGCCCTGACGCGGGCGTTCACGCCGGCAC
>JAFAZD010000064.1 GCA_019239955.1 Armatimonadota bacterium
GTTGGCGAGCAGGGTGACGGCAAGGCCCAGAAGTGCGGCGAGGAGCAGGCGGGGAAGACCCTTCATCCGGCGGCCCCTTCCAGGATGGTGAACTGGGAACCAGCAGGAGTCTTAGTGACCTCGATGCGGGACGCGAAGGCGTCCTTCAGCTCATCAATGTGGCTGATGACGATAATCTTCTCGAAGTCCTCCTGGATGGCGTTCAGGGCGTCCACCAGCTTCTCGCGGCCCTTGCCGTCCTGCGTGCCGAAGCCCTCGTCAATGATCAGCGTCTGCAAGCGCGCCCCGGCGCGGCGGGCGAGCAGCTTGGAGAGGGCGATCCGCAGGGCGAAGGCGGCCCGGAAGCCCTCGCCACCGGAGTACATCTCCAGGGGGCGGGTTCCGAGATTATCGCTGACGTTGATGTCCAGCGTCTCAATGGGGCCGGTCTTTTTCGACTTGGCCTCGCGGACGGTGTCGAAGTAGAGGGACATGTCGCCGTCGGTGAGGCGTTCCAAGAGGCGATTGGCCTCCTCCTGCAATTCGGGGATGGCGTTCTCGATGATGAGCGCCTGGACGCCTTTCTTGCCGAAGGCGCGGGTCAGCTGCTCGTGAACCTCCTGCTCCCTCTTGGCGGCGGCCAACTTCTTCTCGGTCTCGGCGCGCTGGGCTTTGAGCGCCCGGCAGCGGTCCAGCGCCTGCTGGTGGCGGATCTGCTGCTCCGTCAGGGCACGCTCCTGGGCGTTGCGCGCCGCCTCCTGCTCCCGGATCTGTGCCAGGCGTGTCTCCAAGAGGGCCAGTTCGGCGGCGACACCCGCGAGGGCGGCGAGCTGCGTCTCCAGCGCGGCGCGGGCGTCCTGGCGGGCGCGCAGGTGCTTTTCCGTGCGCGTCAGCCGGCCCTCGGCGGTGGTCAGGGCCGCCTGGGCGTGGTCGAGCTGCATGTGCAGGCGCTCGGCGTCGGCCAGGGTCGCCAGGCGCTCGCGGGCGGCGGCATGGTCGGCCTCGACGTGCGCCAGCTTTTGCAGGGCATGTTCGTACTTCTCGATCTTGGCCCGGACTTCGGGCGCGAAGTCCCCCGCCGCCAGCGTCTTCTCGGCCTGCGCGCGGACGGCCTGCAAGTTCGGCAGGTCCGACTGCACAGCCTCCAGCTCCAGCAGGCGCTGCTGCAATTGGCCGAGGCGGACGCGGTCATCGGTGGCGGCCTTGATCTGCGCTTCCAGCGACTGTACCTGGGCTTGCAGGGCGGTCATCTCCTTCTTGATGGCTCCGGCCTCCTGGCGGACGCGCTTTCCGGCCTCCTGCGCGTCGCGCAGGCTGGCCTCATATTCGGCGCGGGTGCGGGCGACCCTGTCCGGCGGCAGGGAGGAGTTGCAGACGGCGCAGACGCCCTGCTGGCTGTCCAGCGCCTCGATCCGCTCCTGCCACTGCTTGATCTGTAGGTCCAGGCGGGCATTCTCTTCGCGCAGCGCGTGGAACGTGTCGCCGACGTCGGCCAGCCTCTGCTGCGCCTCCGCGCGCTGCCCCATCAGCGCGTCGGCGGCGGCGACGCGGGGGGCGAGGCCATCGTGATCTCGCTGGAGCTTGGGATAGTCCTGTAGGCGAAGGCGGGCCTGCTCGTGCTCGGCGACGGCCCGCTCTACGCGGCGCTGGACCGCGTTCTCGGCGGCCATCCACTCCTTCTCGGCGGCGGCGAGCATCTGCTGGCCCCGGTGCCATTTGTCCAGGTCCTGCGTCAGCTGCTCCACCTGCAGCCGGGTCTGGGTCAGGGTCTCAAAGTCACGGCAGATGTCATCCCGGCGGGCGAGCAGGGCGCGGCCCCGCTCGGTCTCCGCGCGCAGGTCGGCGAGTTCGGCAGTGAGGTCGTGGATTTCGGCGTCCAGGGACGCGCGCTGCTGGGCGAGGCTGTCGGCGAGCTGCTTCTGGGTGTCCAGCAGGCTCCTGCGGTCGCGCAGGGAGTCCCACTCGGCGCGCAGGGTCTCGCGCCGCGCGTGCAATTCTTCAATCTGGGCTTGCAGCGCCGTGACGGCCTGCTGGTATTCCGGCTCGTGCGCCAACTCGGCGTCCAGGCCATTGATGTCGCGCTCCAGGTCGGTCGCCTCGGCGGCGGCGGCACGGGCGCGCTCGCGGGCCTTGGCCTCCAACTGGTCGTAACGGGACAGGTCTAAGATGTCGGCCAGGATCTCCTTGCGCTTGCCGGGCGGCTGGCGGACGAACTGGTCGGCCTGGCCCTGGCGCAGATAGGCGGAGTTGAGGAAGGTGTCGTAGGACATCCGCAGCAGCCTCTGGATGGCCTTCTCGGTCTCGGCAGCGTTGTTGCCGGTCAGCGAGCGCCAGCCGACGCCCAAGCCTTGATCGGGCGTCGCCTGCTGCAACTCCCACTGATTGCCGGACGCGCGCTTGGACCGCTTGCGGAGCACGCGATAAGTCTGCCCATCCATCTCAAAGGTGAACGTGACGCTCATCTCGTCCGCGCCGATGCGGACCAGCTCGTCGTGCTTGTTCTTGCCGGCGCGCGACTCGCCCCACAGCGACCAGGTGATGGCGTCCAGCAGGGCGCTCTTGCCGTGGCCGTTGTCCCCGGAGAGGCAGAGGGTGCGCAGCCCGGACAGGTCCAGCGGGGGCACGTCCTCGCCGTAGGACATGAAGTTGCGAAGTTCCAGGCGGATGGGGATCATACCCCTCCATTATACCTGAAACGGGCGGCCCCCGCCGCCGGAGGCCCCCACTCCGACGGGAGAGGGAGGACCCACCCCCTTGCTCCCCCGTGCCTCGGTCGCAGGGCCCTCCCGCAGCGGGAGGGTGAGGAACCCCCTCCCGGCCTCCCCCTCAGAGCAGGGGGAGGGGAAGCCCCCCGGCCCCCAATCCTGGGGGGCAGAAAGGGCCGGGGGGAGTTCGTTTTTGCATTTTTTATGTCGCCTCAGCGCCTCCGGTGTGGGACTCGGCGCCAGGGGGCCGGGCCAAAGAACTTATACCATCGGAACCGGCGGAACGCACCGGGACAACTACGGGGAACAGACATTCTCTTGACAAGCCCCGCTCCCATGCCCTAAAATAGCCACAGCCCCATTTCTCCCGAAGGACTCCCCGCCCATGCCCACGCTGGACTGGATCGGCAAGCGCGCCGTCGTCAACCACCACCAGCACGTCCCCACCCGCCTGCTCCACACGGACGATGGAACGCCGGTCGGCGGCGGCAATCTGCTGGTGGAAGGCGACAACCTGCTGGCGCTCAAGGCGCTCTTGCCCTACTACGCCGGTCAAGTGAAGTGCATCTACATTGATCCACCCTACAATACCGGCAACGAGGGCTGGGTCTACAACGACGCCGTCAACGCCCCGGAAATCCGCTGCTGGCTGGGGCAGACGGTTGGCAAGGAAGCGGATGATCTCTCGCGCCACGACAAATGGCTGTGCATGATGTATCCCCGTTTGCAACTCCTGCGCCAACTGCTACGAAAAGATGGCCTAATCTTTATTAGCATTGATGACAGGGAAGTGGCAAACCTTCGCTTAGTCATGGATGAAATCTTCGGGCGCATTAACTTTGTTGGCTCCTTGATTTGGAAACGCCGCCAAAACGTTGACAGCCGAGCAATAAACGGCCTCTCCGTTGACCATGAATATCTGCTGACATACTCGGCGACGTGTGAAGGGCGTCTACGAGGTCAGGCGAAAGACCTGACCAAGTATACGAATCCGAACAATGACCCACGCGGGGCATGGGCAAGCGATAATCTCGTCGGCCTTGCAACAAAAGAGCAACGACCGAATCTACATTATGAACTTGTAAATCCAGCAACAGGAATTCCTTATCCTTGCCCAGAGGCAGGATGGCGCTACTCAAAAGAGACAATGGCCAGGCTGATTGCGGAAAATCGAATAATATGGCCGCCCAAGCCAACTGGTAGACCGAGGTTTAGGCGTTACCAAAACGACTTGACAGATGAATTTACAGGACAATCATCTGTCTTGAACACCGTATTCAACACGCAAGCTACATTGGAACTTAAGCAGATGTTTGATGGCTCAGATGTATTTGACTTTCCCAAACCCGTCGATCTTATCAAACTAATCGTACAGCAGGGGACCAGTTCCAACAGTAGCGATGTTGTCTTAGATGTCTTTTCAGGCAGCGGCACGACCGGCCATGCGGTGATGCAACTCAACGCCGAGGACGGCGGCAACCGGCGGTTCCTCCTGGTGGAGATGGAGCCGCACATCGCCCGCGACATCACTGCCGAACGGCTACGGCGGGTCATCAATGGCTATGGGGACAAGCCGGGTCTAGGCGGCACGTTCGCTTACGCGACGCTCGGCGACCCGCTGATGGATGCGGACGGGCAACTGGGCGCGGGCGTCACCTACGCAGACCTGGCCCGCTTCATCTTCCACAAGGAAACGGGTCAAACATTGGCGGACGCACCGGACGGACGCGGTGACGGCTTCCTGGGTGAACGCAACGGGGTCGCCTATTACCTGCTCTGGGGCAAGGGCGCGGAGCGGGTGCTGGACGTGGACGCCGTGCGGCGGCTGGCGGCCCGGCCGGGGCTGAAAACCGTCTACGCCGACGCCTGCCCGGTGGCGGCGGACCGTCTGGCGCGGGCCAATGTCCGATTCGTGCAGACGCAGTACGCGCTGGGGAGATAGGAGACCCCCTCCGGCTCGCCGAGGAGAACCCCCTCCGGCTCGCCGAGGAGAACCCCCTCCGGCTCGCCGAGGAGAACCCCCTCCGGCTCGCCGAGGAGAACCCCCTCCGGCTCGCTTGAGGCTC